>CAYUZM010000205.1:0-8276 GCA_964449665.1 uncultured Solibacteraceae bacterium | reverse complement strand
GCGCGTGCAGTGGACGGTGATCGTCAGTCCCGAGCATGGGTTCGCGGGCACCGAGGAAGATGAGATAGTCGAGATCACGCCCGACCAGGCGACCAGGATGCCGGTGTACCGCCTGTACGAAGACAGGCGGCGCGGGCCGACGCCGGAAATGCTCCACGGGGTGGACGCGATCGTGTTCGACATTCAGGATATCGGCGCACGCTTCTACACCTATGCGTGCACGCTGCAAAAGGTGATGGAGCTGGCCAACAAGGTGGGCATTCCTTTATACGTGCTGGACCGGCCGAACCCGATCACGGGCGTGCGGGTGGAAGGTCCGATTCTGCAAAGCGAGTTCTCCAGTTTTGTCGGCTGCATGGACATTCCGGTGCGGCATGGGATGACGATGGGCGAACTGGCCATGATGATGAAGGCCGAGAAGGGCTGGAAGTTGAATGTGACGGTCGTGAAGATGCAGGGGTGGCAGCGCGGGGACTGGTTTGACGAAACGGGGCTGCCGTGGATCAATCCGTCGCCGAACATTCGGAGCCTGACAGCGGCGACGCTGTACCCGGCGATTGCGATGCTCGAGTATTCGCGGAACTATACGGTTGGCCGCGGGACGGATTCTCCGTTTGAGTGGGTGGGCGCGGATTGGATCAAAGGCGTGGATCTGGCTTCGGAGCTGAACGGGCGGAAACTCGCGGGGGTGCGGTTCTATCCGGTGAAGTTCAAGCCGGCGAGTTCAAACCTGGAGGGGATTCCGGTGGAGGGCGTGCGCTGCGTGATCATCGACCGGGAGCAGTTTAACGCCATACGGACGGGGTTGGAGATTGGAGCGGCTCTGCAGAAGTTGTATCCGGGGAAGATCCGGTTCTTGGACAACGGACGGTTGATTGGGAACCGGCAGGCGATCGAGGAGTTGCAAGGCGGGGTGGATGCCCGGCTGATAGAGGAGCGCGAGGTTGAGGAGTTGAAGGGATTCCTCGCACGGCGGGAGAAATATCTACTGTATTGAGTTCGTCCCGGCTGTGTCGTGAAGCGGTCTCAAGGTGCCGCTGGACCGCCCGAGGAGCGGCGCCAGGACGGAAAGAATGCGGCGGGCGGCAGAGCCGGAGCAACAGGCTCGGTCGGGAACCAGCGGGTTGAACCGGGGGATTGGCGGCGAATCGCTAGTTGGCGGCTTTGACCAAACCGAGTTTGGCCTTTTCCTTGGCTTCGCGCTTCCGGGCTTCGGCGAGCCAGGCCGGCGGACGGCCGCGGCGCTTGCCGCGTCCCTGCGCGAGGCGCTCGAGGGTGATGATTGCCTCTTCGAGCTGCTCGCGTTCCTGCCGTAATTCATCGAGCATTTTCGTAACGTCCATTTCGGTGTCTCCTGCGATTCCGGATGTTCGGTCTGGCGATCGTTCCAGAATCAGAACGAGTGACCTGCAAACAACGGTCCTACATCAACTTTATACTTCATCGCAGATCCGCATTCAAGGGCTGCTGTTCTGTTTTTGGAACAAAAACATAAACCGTAAGCTTTTGAACGGAAAATAGACGCCTTTCTCGGAATTATCGGAGGCGGATTCAGGGAACTGAAGCCGCCAGGCGGCACGCCGGAGCACGCTGGGCTATTTGCCGCACAAGTCGAGAGCAAGAGTGGGAACGCCGGAAGGGGGGAGGTTGTGCCTGCTATTCAGGCAGAAATTCGGCGGCCCTTCCAATAAAAATAGAACGGCAGGCCGGCGAAAATCAAGCCCAAACCGAGGATCGACTCGCGCGGGGAATCGGCCAGAGTGGACAGGATGAGGGCTCCGGCGACGAGCACAAAGAGGATGGGGACGACGGGGTAGCCGATGGTTTTGTAGGGGCGCGGGAGGTCGGGGCGTTTGCGGCGCAAAACGATAACCGACGCGGTTGCCATGGCATAGAGAATCCAGCTGGCGAAGATGACGTAGGTGAAGAGCTGCTCATAACGGCCGCTCAACACGAGCAGGGCCGACCACAGGCTGAGGACGAGGATGGAGACCGACGGCGTGTGGTAATTCGGGTGAATGGTGGCGACTTTCTTGAAAAATAGTCCGTCGACGGCCATGGCGAATGGGACGCGCGAGCCGGAGAGGATCGAGCCGTTCAAGGCCGCAAAAATGGAAATCATGGCGGCCACGCTCACCGCCGCCGCGCCGGGCGCTCCCAGGATGCGGCCCATCATGGTGGCGGCCACGCGGTCGCTGGTGGAAACGTCTTGCGCGGAGAGGACATAAAAGTAGGCGAGGTTGGTGAGCAGGTAGATGATGACGACGGCAAGGGTGCCGAAGGTCAGGGCTTTCGGCAGATTCCGTTCGGGGTTGCGGATTTCGCCGGCGACCATGGTGACGTTATTCCAGCCGTCGTAGGCCCAGAGGGCGGCGACGAGGGCGGCGAAGAAGGCGGCCACGCCGCCGGTAACGGGGATGGAGGTGGTGAGGTTGGAGGCAGAGCCTTGCGGGCTGCCGAGGCCGACGACGATGATGATGGCGATCAGGGCCACTTTTAGGATGGTGATGGCAACCTGCACGCCGCCGCCGACTCTCACACCAAAGTAGTTCACCACGGCGAGGCCCATGATGACGGCCATGGCGAGAAGCTGGCCGTAGCTGACTTCGAGGGGTCCCCAATTGGGTCCGAGGGGAATGGGCAGGTGGGTGAAGACGGTTTGGAGGTTCGGCTGGAAGTTGGCGAGGTAGTAAAAGAAGGCGGTGGCGAGGGTGGCGATGGAGCCGGCTTTGGCGACCCACATCTGGGTCCAGCCGTAGAGGAAGCCGAACATGGGGCCGTAGGCTTCGCGCAGGTAGACGTATTCGCCGCCGGATTTGTCGTACATGCCGGCGAGTTCGGCGTAGGTGAGGGCGCCAGCGAGGGTGAGCAGCCCGCCGAAGATCCAGACGGCGAAGACCATCTCGGGCGAACCGGTGCGCAGGACCATCGTTTTGGGGACGAGGAAGATGCCCGAGCCGATGACGGTACCGATGACGATGGAGACGGCGCCCCAGAGGCCGAGGTCGCGCTTCAGTGATGGGCCGGCGTGTGCCTGGGGTGTAGTGTACGGCGGCGGCGCGCCATGCGGAGTGCTAGGTGTCAAGATTGGGTCCTTTGCGGAATGAGATAGGAGACGCACAGCGCGGTGAGAAAGGTGACAGTGGTTCCGATTAAGACGTACCAGGTCCAGGCGATATTGGTGCCGAAGCGGACGTAGAGCATGACGGCGAGCGAGGCGGCCATGCCGGCGATGGCGGCCGATTCGCCAACGCGCTTGGTGAGCACGCCGAGCAGGAAGGTGCCGAGGAGCGCGCCGTAGACGACACTGGCGATGCCGAGGCCGGCTTCGAGCACGCTGGTGACCTGCTGGGCGATCAAGGCGATGGCGAAGAGCACCGCGCCCCAGAAGAGGGTCGATTTGCGGGCGAAGGCGAGCCAGGATTCATCGCTGCGGTGCTGGCCGCGGGCTTCGGCGATGGGCTTGTAGAAGTCCATCACGGTGGTCGAGGCGAGCGAGTTGAGCGCCGCCGAGAGATTGGACATGGCGGCGGCGAGGATGGCGGCGATGATGAGGCCGGCGACGCCGTGGGGCAGATTGTTCCAGATGAATTCGGGGTAGATGCGGTCGGGCTTGATCGGCGGGGCGAGCGAGTTGTCCTGGTAGTAGACGAAGAGCATGAGGCCGATGACCAGGAACAGCGAGAACTGGAAGAAGATGACGAACCAACTGGAGAAGAGCGCCAGGCGCGATTCGCCTTCGCTTCGGGCCGAAAGAAGGCGCTGCACCATGAGCTGTTCGGTGCCGTGCGAGGCGGTGGTGAGGAAACAGCCGCCGATGAGGCCGGCCCAGAAGTTGTAGGTGCGGGCGAAGAACTCGTTGGAGAAGCTGAAGCGGAAGTCGAAGACGTTGAGTTTGCCGAGCGGTTCGGCGGTGGCGACGACGTGGGACCAACCGCCGGGGATTTTGTCGAGGATGACGAAGAAGCTGAGGATGGCGCCGCCGACGTAGAGGAACATCTGGATGACGTCGGTCCAGATGACGGCGGTCATGCCGCCTTCGAAGGTGTAGAAGATAGTGAGCGCGACGATCAAGGCGATGCTGGCGGCTTCGCCGGTGCCGAGGATGATGGAGATGACGATGGAGATGGCAAAGACGCGGACGCCTTCGGCGAGGGCGCGGAGGACGAGAAACGAGCCGGCGGTGAATTTGCGAATGCGGGGTCCGAAACGGCGCTGCATGAGTTCGTAGGCGGTGTACATTTCGCCTCGGAAGTAGTGGGGCAGCAGGAGGGTGGAGATGACGATGCGGGCCAGCAGGTAGCCGAGCACCACTTGTAAAAAGCCGAGGTTGCCGTTGAAGGCGAGGGCGGGCGTTCCGATGACGGTGAGAGTGGAGGTTTCGGCCGATACGATCGAGAAGGCGATAGCCCACCAGGGGGTGGTACGGCCGCCAAGAAAATAATCCTTAAGGGACTTTTGCGACTCTTTGAAGCGCGCGCCGAACCAGGTGATGCCGATCAGATAAAGGAAGATGACGGCGAGGTCGGCATATCGCATAGAGAGGGAAGTGGAAAGCTGGAGCGTAGCACAAGCGAAGTTGTGGGAACAAATTCCGGGTGAGAGGCATCTATGCATTGGGGGATACAGGCGAGGGAGGGCGTGGTGCGCGGTGGGGCCGGTGTGTAAGACGCGAGCGGGTGGAACGCTTGATTGCGGCTGGCCGAGAGGGTCATGTATACTCACGACTTGCGCGAGTTCGGGCCACGGGCCGCAAGGTTAATGATGCAGACCGAGGCGTCTGCTATGATCGCCTGTATCGCGACGAAATCCAGGAACGGAAAATGAGGAGGCGAGACGTGAAGTTCTCTTCCAAGATAGCGGCACTCTTGAGCACGCTGGCCCTGTGCATGGGGACGTTGACGGCACAGGACGCGGCCAAGCCGAAGCAGGTCAAAGACCAGATGGAGTACGACATCTTCACTCTGGCGACCAAGGAGACCGACCCGTCCAAGAAGATTCAGCATTTGCTGACTTGGAAGGAGAAGTATCCGGAATCCGACTATAAGAACGACCGCCTCGTGTTGATGATCACGACGTACCAGGCGTTGCGTGACGGCGAAAAGATGTTGACGACAGCGCAGGAGCTGTTGAAGAACGACCCGAAGAACGTTTCGGGTCTTTATTATGTGACGCTGCTGACGCGGTCGTTGAACAACACGGCGCCGGACCGCCTGGAGTTGGGCGAGAAGGCGGCCAACGGGCTGCTGGGGATTTTGCCGGAGATGTTCGATGAGGCGAAGAAGCCGGCTGCGGTGGCGGCCGACGCATGGAAGAAGGAGCGGGAGAAGCTCGAAATTGAGGCTCTGAAGACGCTCGCCTTCATCCAAATGGCGAAGAAGAATTATGCGGGCGCGGCGGACGAATATACGAAGATTTTGAAGCTGAACTGCACGGGCGCGGTGAGCTACCAGTTGTCGACCGCAATGCTGCAGCAGAAGAAAGCGGAGTTGCAGTTCCCGGCGATGTTCCATGTGGCGCGAGCGGCATTTTACACGGGCGAAGACGCGCTTGCGCCGGATGTGCAGAAGCAGGTGCAGGCCTACTTCGAGAAGGTGTACACAAAGCACACCGGCTGGAAGAACGGCATGCAGGAAATCATCGACATGACCAAGAAGAGCTGCTTCCCGCCGGATGGTTTCAAGATCGAGTCCGAAGCCGAGCGCATGGCGCGCGAAGACGAGAAGCTGAAATCCGAAGACCCGCAGAAATACCTGTGGATTCAAGTGAAGAAGGCGCTCATCGCCGATGGAGGCGCGGCCTACTTTGAAAACATCAAGGGCAGCGCGCTGCCGAAGCTGAAGGGTAAGGTGGTCTCGGTGTCGCCGGCCGCGAAGCCGAAGGAGATCGTCGTAGCGATCTCTTCCGACGATACGGCGGAGATCAAACTCGTCGTGGACGCGGCGTATCCGAACGCGGCTGAGCCCGGCACGGTGCTGGAGTTTGAAGGCGCGGTGCCGAAGGAGTTCTCGGCCGATCCGTTCCTGGTGACGGCCGACATCGAGAAGGCGCAGATTACCGGCTGGCCGGAAGCGCCCAAGGCGACCAAGAAGGCTGCCCCGCGCAAGGGCGGCACGCGGAAGAAGTAAGCCGCTCGCACGCGGCAGTCAAGAAAGGGCCCGGTCCTCACGGATCGGGCCTTTTGGTTTTCGAAGCACGGCCAAAGGAGCAGATCTCGAGAGCAGATCTCAGGAGCAATCGGTATGGAATTGAATCCCACATTCACCGAGCAGGCGATGCGCGAGGCACTAGCGCGATATCCGGAGTTTGAAGGAATGGGCGCGCGCATTGTGGCCAGGCCGCTGCACCAGGGTGTGGCGTATGTGTTGGAGTACGACACGAGGCCGGGGCCGGAGATGACGAACGCTTGGGAGTTTCAGAACGCGGCAGTGAAGGCATACCGGCGGTTGGCGGGCGTTTAGGCCGCGCGGGCGGGGCCAGCGAGCGAAGGGGCCATTGCGCGGAGGGCCAGCGCGCGCGGGGCCGGGTCGTGGGGGGGGCGGCGGCACAGATTGGGGGCGGGCGTCGGTGCGGGGGTGGGCGGCAGGCCAGGCGCGCGAGGCGGCCTAGACTTCGCTCCAGTTGCGGCGTTCCAGAAAAGTCTCCGGTTCGTAGGTCCATCCGCTGGCGAGGCGCTTGGCTTCGCGGCGGGAGGTCCACCAGAGCATGGGTCCGACGAGGGCGGAGGCCACGCGGGCGCGGAAGCCGAACTCGTCGGTGAGGGATCGGCGCAGGTCGCGAACCTGGGTGCTGATGGCGGCGTTCGTCTTCTTCAACTGGCGTTCCATGGCCCAGAGCACGCCACCGTAGACGTGTTTGAGCGCGGACATTTCGGCTTCGAAGCGGCGGCGGATGCGGAGGTCGGGGTGGAATTTGTAGCGGCGCCAGCCTTCGAGTGTGGTGCGGCAGATGCGAAAGAGACTGGGGCCGTTGCGTTCGAAGTCGCGCCAGAAGGCGTGGTCGAGGTAGCGTTTGGAGTCTTCGCGCGAGATGGCGCCGTGTTCGAAGTTGAACTGGAACTGGCCGTGGATGTCGGCGAGGTCGGTATCGAGGAGGCGGCCCTCCTGTTTCATCTGGGCGTGGAGGGGCGTGCCGGGGATAGGGGTGTAGAGCATGAACTGATGGAAGTCGGTTTCATGCGAGACCGCGTGGCCGATTTCTTCGTGGATGTTTTCAGGGGAGTGGTGTTCCATGCCGACGATGGTGGAGCCGAGAATCTTGATGCCGTGGGCGCGGAGTTCGCGCGTGAGTTCGACGGTGTCAGTTCCGTGGAGTTTGTCGTAGCCCGAGCGGGGCGATTCGAGGCCCATCCAGAGCCAGGAGACGCCGAGGCGCACGAGTTCTTCCATGGTGTATTGGCGCACGGCGTGGGCGGAGGCAAAGACGTAGAGCACCCAGCTCTTCCCTGCCCTCTCCATGCGCTCGAGCAGTTCCATGGCGCGCTTCTTGTAGAGGAGGAAGTTTTCGTCCATGAGGAAGAACGAGTCGACTTTGAGGCGTTGCGAGGCGCCGTCCATGACGTCGAAAAGCTCGCGGCCGGTTTGGAAGAAGTTGAGGAACTTGCCCTTGCCGCCGAAGAAGGCGGACGTGGTGCAGAAATTGCAACCCATGGGGCAGCCGGCCGAGGGGATGATGGTGGCGGCGGTGGCGCCCATGCGGCGCGGGAGCGTGAGGCCCATGACGCGGTGGCCGAAGCCGGAGACGATGTCGGGGTGGCGGATGGGCGCGGTGGGGTCTTCGCCCAGGTAGCGGCGCATCCAGGAGATGCCGTCGCCTTTGACGAAGTGGTCTGCAGCGGCCATGTGCTCGACTCCTTCGATGGCGGTGACGTGTCCGCCGACGACGATCACCGAGTGGGGCGAAACTTCGCGGACGATGCGGCACATTTCAGCGACTTTGCCGATGTTCACGATGATGGACGAGATGCCGACGATGTCGTAGGGGTGGGCTTTGAGTTCGGCGATGAAGCGTTCGCGGGTGGGGAAGTCGAGGACGGTGGACGGGGCGGAAATGTTTTCCTGGATCATCATGATGCCCCAGGAGCGATGGAACATGCGGAGGGAGTAGACGCCCTGGAGGCGGGTCACCTGGTTGTGATAGAGCTCCATGGGGTTGATGGCGCGGCTGCCGTAGGGGTCGTCCTGGGCGTAGGGGCCGAAGACGGAGGTGAGGAGGATACGGGCTTGGGAGCGTTTGGGGTGTGGAGGAGGGGGTACTGGTGATTCCTGTTTTGCAGT
>CAYUZM010000204.1:0-8287 GCA_964449665.1 uncultured Solibacteraceae bacterium | reverse complement strand
GACTGCTTGTCCAAGTCGAGCGGCACTTCCTCATTAACTCTTAACCAGCTTCCTCCATGATTGGTCCTCTTCCTTATATAGGCGGCAAGAATCGCCTTGCCGCGGAAATCATTTCCCTTTTGCCCGAACACACGACGTACGTCGAACCGTTCAGCGGTGGCGCCCAGGTGCTTTTCCATAAGCCGCCGTCGAAAGTCGAAGTGCTGAACGACCTCGATTTCGACATCGTCAATTTCTTCCGCGTGTGCCAGTGGCATCACGAGGAGTTGATGCGTCTGCTTCGATACCTGGTAGTCAGCCGAAAGCTACACGGCCTGTACGCAGCCACCAACCCGGAAACGCTCACGGACATCCAGCGCGCGGCTCGCTTCTTCTATTTGCTGAAGAACTCCTACGGCGGTCTCGTTGTCAACCAACATTTTCACTACGGGGTCACCCAGCCGCCGAACTACAATCCGGAGCGGATTCCGCTCACCATCGAAGCCGTTAGCGAGCGCCTGCGCCGGGTCCAGATCGAGAGTCTTCCGTATGAGCAAGTCCTGGAAAAGTACGACCGCCCGACGACGTGTTTTTATCTCGACCCGCCTTATTACCAAAAATTCCTGTACAAGTTCAATCTGGAAGACCATGAGTTCGCACCACTCGCGGAGCGGCTTAAGAAGCTGAAGGGCAAGTTCATCCTCTCGTTGAATGACCATCCAGAGGTGCGCCGCATTTTCCAGGACTTCCACGTTCGTACCACTTCGCTGGTATACACCGCTAAGCCGAAAGCCAGGGCCCGCTACGGCGAGTTATTGATCGCCAACTTCAACGTGGAGAAGACTGCAGGCGTAAGCTGAAGGCGTCGAGGATTGGATGAGGGAACTGCAAAACTTTGCGCCAGCGGTATCGGGGCTTGGTGAGGCGGTGCGATGGCTGCACGACCACAACGTACGTCCGAGAGGAATCGCTGCGATCTTCGATATCAATCCCAACCACGCCCGTCAGCTTGCATTCCGGGCATGCAGTCGCACTTATGCTTTCCCACATCCGGCGGGTTCTCTGGACGAACTGCTCAGCCAACCGATTGAGGCACTCAAACAGAAAGCACATGTGCGGCCTGAGGCTGATACGGTGCAACTGGTGGCGGCGGACCGGCGGCGCCTTGCCCAACTTTCGGACGAGTTGGAAATGACCATACAGTCGTTCCTCGCAAGCGGCGATTTCCGGGGCGGCGTCCACGGTCTCCAAGCGCTACTTCCTTACTTCGGGTATGCGGGCAGCACAGCGAGGATACGCATCCTCGCACGCATTCACCAACAGCTGGCCTGGCTGTACACACACCTTGGCCTGAGCACATCCTCTTTTGAATCCGCTAGGTTGTCGATTTCCCTCTACCTTGTCGCTTTTCGGGAGAATCGGGACGCAGGGGATTTCAAGCGGCTATCTCAAAGCTGCCTGATTGCGTCGAACTCCTGTCTGTTGGCTCACGATCCCCATGCGGCTCTGGCCTTCATTGGACTCGCGGATCATGCCAGCGCGCGCGTTGAGGATCGGGATCTGGCGGATCATCACCGGCAGCGCGCCGTAGCTCTCTTCCAGCTCAAACAGGAAGAGGCCGCAAGACCTCTCTTCGCGTCCGCAGCCGATGCGTTGACATACAGCGCCGAACCGCAAAGCGCCGCCTCGATCGCGCTGACCGGCAAACGGCACCTCAGTATTCTCGGAACCGGGAACTGGGACTGGGCATGCGATGTTCTGGAATTGGTCGAGCGGGAATTTCCCGAAGGCAGCTTGCAGCGGATCATGGCCGTGACTTCCGCCGCCGCCGCTGGCCTCTCCCTCGAAAGCAAAGCCATAAATCTCGCCGCGATGGACTTGCTCGAATCGCATCGAACCGCGGAGTCGAAGTTCGGCCACCAAGCAACGCGGCTCAAATTACTTTCCTACACACTGGACCTGCCCGACTCCATTCGGCGCGATTGGGTGAAGTGGGCGCTCTACGCCAACAGCTTCCGCGAACGCTGACCTACACTCTCCTTCACCGTTACAGAATCCGAGGGGGGTGCCTATTCGTGAAACCGTAGGTCCGGCTGCATCCTTGACCTGCGATGCGGCACAAATCCCTCGAAGAACTTCTGCGATTCCGGCGCTGCCGCGACCTTCACGGAAACCCGGTGAGCCTCACCGTGGGAAGGCGCAATGGCAAGCCGACCGTCTTCCTCCACCCAAGTGTTGAGGAGGCAGCCGAAGCGCCGGAGCCGTGGGAGTTCTCCGCGCAAGAGCGGTACTTCGTCAATCTGAATCCGCTTGAGCGCCAAACGTGGCGCAAGATCCTTTCCGCGCAATCGATCAACAACATCGCCGAGGAAGAGGGTGTCTCCCGGCAGGCCATCTACGCCCGCATCCAGGGGAATGGCCGGGGGCAAGGCGGAATGATTTCGAAGAACGCCTGGGTGTCGCTGTGGTGGCGGTTCCGGCAACAACAATTCACGGAACAAAACTATGTTTGAACGAATCTTTGCAGCTGCCTGGAACCGTATCGCTGTGGCGGGCGCGTCGAAGCAGGCCGACTATCCGAAACTGGATTTCGGTTCGCTCGTAAGCGACGGCGAAGTGCAAAGCGCACGCGGATACCTTCCGCATTCACAGCGGGCCGAGCACGTCGCAATCCTCGGAAAAACCGGGCAGGGGAAATCATTCTTTCTGCGCCACCTGAGCAGCCAGGACATCTTTGCACGCCGCGGCTTCGTCTTTTTCGATCTCCACGGCGACACGATGCCCTACCTGCTCCGGCTGGTTGCCGCCGAAGAGCGCAGGCGGGGAGTCGATCTGAGCGAACGCCTCATCGTCATCGAGCCCGCCGACGCCGAGTATTCCATCGGACTAAACGTACTCGAAAGCCGCGACGGGCAGACCACCTACGCACAACTCGCCGAATTCGCGCAGATCTTGAAGAACCGCTGGCACTTGGATTCGTTCGGTGCGCGAACGGAAGAACTGTTGCGAAACGCGCTGCACGTTCTCGCCGACAATGAGCTGACGCTCCTTGAGCTTTCCCTGCTCTTGACCAACGGCACGTTTCGCGCGGCCTGCCTGCAGCGAGTCCAGAACGGCGAGGTAGTGAGCTACTTCCGGTCACGCTTCGATACACGTAGCGAAGCCATGCAAGGTGTGTACCGCGACGCCATCTTAAATAAGGTGTCGGGGTTTACCACCGACCCGCGCTTCCGCCACATCCTCGGACAGCAACGCTCCACGTTCTCTTTGCTGGAAGCAATGGACAACGGCCATTGGGTGATTTTGAATCTAGATAAGGGCCGGTTGGGAGAGCAAGCCGCAACACTGGGCAGCCTGCTCCTCACCAAGCTGAAGAACGCGCTCTTCTCCCGCCGCCGACGCTCACTGTTCACGTTGTACTGCGATGAAATCCAGAATCTCGTCGCGTACGATTCGGGACTCGACACACTTTTCTCGGAAGCACGGAAATTCGGAATCTCGGTCGTATCCGCCAATCAGTTCCTCGATCAGTACCCGGCGCAGATGCGCGCCGCGATCATGGCGGTCGGTACGCACGTGTTTTTTCAGCTATCGAGTCTGGACGCCGAGAAGATGGCGTCCGCGCTCGATGGCGGCAAACGGCTCGCCGAGACACTCAAGAACCTTCCCAAACGCCAACTCGTGGCGAAGATCGGCTCACTCCGGCCTCTGCACATGCTCGTTCCGAATGTCGCCGAGCCCCAGGCCGACTCCCGCGACCTATATAACCGCTGCCGCGCCCGGTGGGCTAGACGCAGGGCCGACGTCGAATCGGAGATTCGTCAGCGGAGCCAGCGCGCCAATCGCAGCGCCGAGGAGGTGCTTGATGACTGGGATTAGAAAGCAAGACATCGTGCCCCAGGAAAGAGACCGGCACTTGCTTGTCGAACTCGGGCGCATGCGCCTCATCGACCGCGAACTAGCCAAAGTCGTCGCCGGTTTCCATTCCACGACCAGGGCGAATACGCGATTGCTGAAACTCACGCGCGCGGGATTGCTCATTCGCTTTTTTGTCGGCAGCGTCGCGGCGGGGCGCAAAGCGATCTACACGCTGAGCCGCAAGGGCGCGGAACTTGCAGAGGCACCATTTGATGGCATTCGTCGCGGTAAGGACCGGCTGATTGTCGGCGACCGCTTCGTTGCGCACCAGATGGCGATCAACGAAGTGTACGCCGGATTCCGATACCGGGCGATTCCCATTCCCGCGGTCCGCGTGCGGCGCTGGATCACCTTCCGCGAAGCGCTCTCGGAGAGCATCAATTTGACGCCGGATGGCTACGTTGAGTTGCAGGTTGGCGAGTCAACCAGGTCCATGTTCCTTGAGGTTGACCTCGGAACGGAGGCGCTCAGTGTCTTCGAGCAGAAAGCCGCTTGCTATCTGCGCTTGGCCGTTTCCGGCGATTTCCCACGCAAATTTCACCAACAACAATTCCGTGTGCTGGTCATCGCCAATACCGAACGGCGCTTGCAACACTTGCGCGCGGGTGTTGCCAAACACACCGACAAAATCTTTTGGTTCGCCTCCCTTGAGGCCATTAACCGCGACGGCCTTTGGTCTCCCGTGTGGCTCCGCCTCTCCGGTGATCAGCGGCTACCGCTTATTTGAACTCCCATGCGCTACTGCACTCATTGCCACCGAATCACGACCGGGAAAGCAATCTTCTGCAACTTTTGCGGGCGGTCCTACGGCGTGAAGCTTTGCCCGCACCGGCACCCGAATCCGCGCAACGCGGATATCTGCAGCCAGTGCGGCTCGCGCGATCTATCGACGCCGCAGCCGCGAGTGTCGCTGTTTGCCGCGCCATTGGTCGCGTTGCTGTCGGCGCTGCCCGGCCTGCTGCTGGCGCTGGTGACGGCGGCGCTTCTACTCGGCGCGGTCCAGGCGCTGGCGCGGGACCCGCGAGTGCTGGTGCAGGCCTTCTTGTTTGCCTTGTTGCTGACATTCCTCTGGTACCTCTACCGGCAATTGCCAGCCTTCCTTAGACGATTGATTTCCAAATTGTTCCACCGATCCAAGAGAGACCACGATGACCACTAAAAAGGGATCTCGCGTACCGAATACCCGGTTGCCGCTTACGCGCAAACCCGCGCGTTTACAGGCGAATCCTGCACTCTCCCTAGGGCAGCGCTGCCCTAGCCATTGCCCGCCCCAACCAGCGCCCATTCTGGGCCAACAGGGGCCGGTTGCGGCGCGCGCGGGCCGCGAGTTGGGTCCTCCCATGGACATCCGCCAGACGGCGAAATTGATTGGCTGCTCGCCCTGGACCGTACGCCAGAAGCTCCTCCGCCTGGGGCTTCCGCACCTGCGGTTCGGGGCCAGCGGCAAGATCACGTTCTATCGCGATCAAGTCATCCGCTGGATCGAAAAGCAACAAGGAGGAACAGCACAACCATGAGCTTGCTCAAACGCGGCAACGTCTGGTGGGCGTATTTCTTTGTGGACGGCCTGCGGCACCAGGAATCGACTGGCGCTACCAATCGGCGTCAGGCCGAGGCTGTTGAAGCCAAGCTCAAGAAGGAAGCCAACGAAAGACGTTTCCAACTGGTCCAGGCCGATCCGGACCTCACCTTCGGCGCAATCGCCGCACGGTTCATCGCTAGCGGCATCGCACGCACACATCACCTATATCACCTGAAGATCCTGTTGCCGTATTTCGCGGACACTCCCGCGCTGCGCCTGACAAAAGCGATGACAGAGGAGTTCCGGCGCAGGCGGCAAGCGGAACGGATCGAGAAGCCGTGCAAAGACGCCACCGTGAATCGGGATCTCGCCGTGCTCCGCCACATTCTGTATTGGGCGGTGGATGAGCGGCTGATCCTCGCCAATCCGATTGCGCGCCTAAAAATGGCTCGCGAGCGGCGCACGCGCAGGCAAGTGCTGAGTGTCGCAGAGGAACAAAAACTTCTCGCCGCGGCCTCGTCACATTTACTCGCGATCATCATTGCTGCGCTGGATACAGGAATGCGGCGCGGCGAAATCACCGGGCAGCTGTGGGAGCACATCGACTTTCCTCGCAAGCTCCTCTACGTGACGAAGTCAAAAACGCCGGAAGGGGAGTCGCGCGAGATTCCGTTGTCCGACCGGCTCCACACCTGGTTATCCGCGCACCGCCAGGAAAAGGGCGTTGTGTTTGGCTACCACGGCGAATCGATCAAGAGCATCAAGACCGCCTGGCGAACCGCTCTTCGACACTCCGGTATTCGCAAGGCGCGCTTTCATGATCTCCGCCACACCTTCAACACCCGATTAATGGAAGCCGGCATCATGCGGGAAGTCCGCATGGCGCTGATGGGCCACTCCTCGGGCAGAAACGTTCAGTCCATTTACACCCACGTCGAGCTTCCGGCCAAGCGTGAAGCCATCCGGAGACTTCAAGCCTGGGTGAACCAGCAACTTCAGATAGACAAGGAGACGGAAAATGCCAATCAACAAACACCCGGCGGGGCCGAAGCCGGCCGCGCCGAGCGCACCCGAGACCCGCAAGCCGTGGCGGAAGAAGAGTCCAGTTGAGGTGGTTTTGGAACAAGCCGAAAAGCTCAAGGTCGAGATCGCTGAGACGGAAGAGCAGTTGAAAACCAAGCGGAAGCAACTCCAGAAATTCGAGGAGGCGAAGAAGATCTTCGAAAGCGTTTAGACGATCATGTTGCTTTTTCCCGAACACCTGAAATTACGTCTGCCTCCACTACACGCACAGGAAGCGGAGATCGACCCACTCGTGTACCTCCACTTCTACCTGCCTGGCACAAACCGGGCTTGGTACGTGATGGAAGGGCAGGACGACGGCGATGACTTCCGGTTCTTCGGCTTCATTGCCGGAGACGCCTGCAAGTTTGGATCGTTCACGCTGTCTGAATTGGAACAACTGCGCGGCCCAACGGGCCAGACCGTGGCACGCGACGAGGAGTTCCAACAAGGCAGGCTCACCAATGTTGTGCCCGCGCCCGATCTATGACGGCGCCGGTATATCCGAGACCAAGAATTCGTTCTTGGTCTCTTTTCTAAGGGCTCCTTACAGGCGCCCGCTTCAATGGTTGTAGAGGGAAGCGAGTACTTCCCAAATTCAATTGCCAAGGAGAAATGCAAATGAAGAAACTGTCTGTTGTCGTGGCCGGAACCGGCCAGATCCGCGACGTAGAGATCCAGCCAGGCACGACGGCGGGAGACATCCTGAACCAACTCACGCTCCGGGAGTACCTGCTCTCGAAGGGCCCCAACGATCCATTCTTCGCTGCCGCGGAATCCGTTTACGACAAAGTCGGCGACGGCGAAAAAATCTACGCCTCCACCAAGGCCGAAGTCGGAGAACTGGCCCGGTGCGCGTAAGGGAATTGGGAAGCCGGCCTGCCCCCGCATCCATTCGCGAGTTGATCTCGCGTATGGCGCGGGGGCATGGCCCCACCGTGCAAGTCGAGCGGCGCGTGCTGCCTTACTGGCAAGAACGCGGCTGGATGCGTAACGGCAACACATACACAGGCCGCTATCAGACGCAGCACGCGGTATTCCTCGGCGAGATTGTCCAACATGGCGGCAATCGCATCGAGTTCTTTCTTTATGAACCATCGGAGCAGATCCAGCGGCATAGCCATTGGGCGTGCTTTCAGCACCGGGGCAACAACTGGTACTCGGTCCACATGGGCCGGAGACCGGCCGATGTAAGCTCCGGCATCATCACCATCGAACGGCTGATCACGGAGGCCTATAAGAAATGAAGACAACGCATCTGGAAGAGAAGCGGCATGGGCTTCTCGCGAAACGAGAGAGGTTGATCACGAGTTTTGGTCAAGCGGCGCGAGATCGTCGGGGAATGGTGCGGCTGTTTGGTCAGATTCAGCAGACGAACGACTTCTTGGAAACACTCGACAAGATCGAGGGCGAGACAAAGGCGGTGGCGCCGACAGCCACGCGTCGGTACGTGGTGAGTTCACTGTTCCTGCACGAGAGCTTCAAGAAACTCACCGCCGACCAAGACGAGCAGTTCTTCTTTGTCACGGGCTCGGAACTCGATGGCACGCTCGTGTTGGACCAGTGGGCTGAGTTCGCTCATCAGAAGCGGTCCCTGGTGGGCGTCACTGCCGATACGCGTTCCACTCACAAGCTGCTGATCAAACTGGAACAGTTCGGACACCGGCTGCTGGCGCACTTTCACAGTCATCCCGGCAAGGGTGCGGACGCCACGCGACCTTCTGGGACAGATACAACATTCCAGAAGAAATTGGAGGGCGCTGGACACGTCGCGGTGATGGCGATATTCAGCCGCGACGGCTACAT
>CAYUZM010000203.1:0-8323 GCA_964449665.1 uncultured Solibacteraceae bacterium | reverse complement strand
GGTGTGGTTGGCATCTCGACCCCCATCGACCTCGCCGAATGCTGCCGCATGCTTGCCCTTCCCTCGAACCGCCTTTACCAGTGGCGCTTCCTGTCCAGCATGCGCAAACGCCTCCGCCTCCGCCGCCCCGCCATCGCCGCCCCGCTGCCCTACGACAAACTCGACCGCGTCGGCTCGGTCTGGGAGTTCGACGATCTCTTCACCGGACCCTCCTTCGGTTTCTCCGGCGCCGAGCACTATTACTCCACCCAATCCGCCAACCGCTACCTCGATGAGATCCGCGTGCCCACCCTCGTCGTTCAATCGCAGGACGACCCCATGATCCCTTTCGCGGTTTTTTCGCATCCCGCTTTCCATACCAACCGCAATCTCACCCTCGCCGCCACCGCGCATGGCGGCCATCTCGGCTTCCTCAGCTCCGGCGCACCCCGCATCTGGATCGACGGCATCGTACGCCGCTGGATCGCTGGAACCAGCCGCGCGATCGCCGGAACAATTTAATCGCCGCCTTCGTCTGTGTGTTGTGCAGTCGAGCGCATCCTTCGGTGAAGCCGTCCGTGTGGCCATGGCCTCACTCCGCTCCAGCAAGCTCCGCAGCTTTCTCACGCTGCTCGGCATTATCCTTGCCACCACTACCCTGATCGCCGTCATGAGCATCATTCACGGCATGGATGTCTACATCGCCCAGAACGTCAGCGACATGGGGGCCGACGGTTTCCGCGTCGTCCGCATGGCCTTCATCGGCAACTGGGACGCCAAGAAGTTTCTCGAACTCGACCGCAAGAATCCCCAGCTCAATCGCGAAGAGTACGAATTCTTACGCCAGCAAACGGCGTTGACGCGCGGCATCGGCATGATGGTTCAGCGCCGCGGCACGTCCACCTTCGAAAGCCAAAAGATGGAAGACGTCCAGTTGCGCGGCGCAACCGCCAACGTCGCCGCCATGACGAACATTCAAATTGAACAGGGCCGCGCCTTCACCGATACCGAAAACGCCCACCATGTCGCCGTCTGCATCATCGGCAACGACCTGAAAGACGCCTTCTTTCCCCAGGTCGATCCCGTCGGCAAAGTGATCAAAATCGAAGGCCGCCCCTTCACCGTCACCGGCGTCGCCAAGAAGCAAGGCAGCGCCTTTGGACAGTCGCTCGATAACTTCGCCCTCTTTCCCATCGAAGCCTATTTCCGCACCTACGGCGCGCGCACCGGCATCAGCTACATCGTCCAGGCGCGCTCTACCGGTGAGCTCTTCCAGGCGCAGGAAGAGATTCAGTTGCTCCTTCGCGCCTACCGTCAACTGCGGCCCAACCAGGAGGACAATTTCATGATCCTCAGCTCCGATTCGCTCGTTTCGGCGTGGGGCCAGATGACCGGCGCCATCGCCGCCACGGCCATGGCCGTTGTCAGCATCTTCATGGTCGTCGGAGGCGTCGTCATCATGAACATCATGCTCGCCGTGGTTACCGAGCGTACGCAAGAGATCGGCATTCGCAAATCGGTGGGCGCGCGGCGCCGAGATATCCTCTGGCAGTTCCTGGTGGAATCGGCGACGCTTTCCGCGATGGGCGGAGCCATGGGCGTCATCCTCGCTTTCTTCGTCACCGTCGCCGGCAACGCCTTCACTCCGCTCCCGATTTCCATGCCCTGGATCGCCGTCTTCCTCGGCGTCTTCCTCTCCGCCGCCGTCGGCCTCTTCTTCGGTATCTATCCCGCGCACCGAGCCTCCAAGCTCGATCCCATTCAAGCCCTGCAGGTGGAAAGGTAATCCGCCATGGCGATCAACATGCGCGCCTCCAGTTTCGCTTCCGGAATTCCACTCGCCTGGAAAGCGCTCACCGAACACAAACTGCGCGCCGCGCTTACCGTGCTCGGCGTCGTCATGGGCACCGGCACCATCATCGGCGTCGGCTCCATCCTCGCCGGATTTGACGGCGCGGTGAGCAACGTCATGAGCAGCTTCGGCACCGACAAACTGGTCGTTTTCAAATTCAAGGTCGGCTTCCGCACCGGGCGGCTGTCGCCAGAGGAGCGGAATCGCAAGGAACTCACGCTCGATAACGTCCGCGCCATCCGCGAGCGCTGCCCCTCCGTGCGCGCCGTCGTGCCCCAGATGTTCGCGCCGTGGGACATGATCCACCGCGTGCGCTACAAAGCCAACGACATCGCCGGCGTTCAGATTAACGGCGTCGAAGAGGGATTCACCGAGGTCGGCGGCATCGAGATGGCCGACGGCCGCTTTTTCACCGGCGCCGAAGACGTGCACCGCTTTCCCGTCGCCGTCATCGGCGAAGACGCTCACAGCGCACTGTTCGGAACCTCGCCCGCCGTCGGCAAAGACATCGAAGTCGACGGCCACCGTGTCACCGTGCTGGGCGTCATGAAGCGGCCCGCCGCCTCCATGCCCGGCGAAACCGACCGCCGCATCCTGCTCCCCTACTACACTTTGCGCAAAATGTTCCCCAACGCCAAGGAACACCTGCTCTTCGTGGCCGCCTACCCCGGCCTCCAGGCCGCCGCCGCCGACGAGGTTCGCACCGTTCTGCGCCAGGACCGCCGCGTCAAACACAACGAACCCGACAGCTTCTACATCTCCTCACCGGAACAGATCATCGAGGATTTCCGCAAGATCACCTCCACCACGGCGCTGGTCATGATCGTCCTCAGTTCCATCGGCCTGCTCGTCGGCGGCATCGGTGTGATGAATATCATGCTGGTCAGCGTCACCGAACGCACGCGCGAAATCGGGATCCGCAAAGCCATCGGCGCCCGCCGCGTCGATATCGTCGTGCAGTTCCTTACCGAAGCCGTTGTGCTTACCCTCTTCGGCGGCATTGTCGGCATGATCTTCGGCTACATGATCTCGCTGATTGCCCGCACCGTCTTCCCGTCGCTTCCCACGCAGGTCCCGCTCTGGGCCGTGGCGCTCGGTGTCGTCGTTTCCACCGGCGTCGGCCTGTTCTTCGGCATCTGGCCGGCCAGCAAAGCCGCCCGGCTCGATCCGGTCGACGCGCTCCGCTACGAGTAAACTATCCCGCCCAGGAGCCGTTAGCCCCCGCACGCCCGATAATGGTTCCATGGCCTCGCCCGTTCCGCTGCCTCCGCCTTCCCGCGCCAGCCATCACATCTCCCTTGAGGTTTACGATCCTGAAGTCGTTCACGAACTTCTGCAACGTTCGGAGGGCGCCGAGCGCGACGACTATTTGCGTCTCGCTCTGCGCATTGGCGTGTTGTCGCTCCGGCTGGCGGGCGGGCAGATCGACGAGAAGAAACTGCGCGAAGAGGGCGACCGGCTGGTGCGCGACGTGCAACGCGAAATTGAAGATTATCTCCATCCGGAGAAGGGCCGCCTGCGCGCCTCGCTGGCGCAATTTGTCGAAGGCGACCGCTCCGTGCTCGCGCAGACGATCGCCGGTAAAATCGGAGAATCGAGTCCGATTTTTAAGATGCTCGACCCGCGCAACAGCGAGGGCTTAAAGTCGCAGCTTGCGGCGACGGTGAAGGACATTGTCGACGCCCATGCCAAGGGCATCACGGGTCAACTTTCGCTCGACGAGCCCGCCAGCGCGCTTTCGCGGCTGAAGCGCACGCTCGACGGGCAGGTGCAGGAGATCCACAAGAACCAGTCGGAGTTTCATGCCGAGGTGCGCGAAACGCTCTCGGCGCTGCAGGCCACGCGCAAGGCCAATGAGCGCGGCACGGTGCATGGCCTGGAATTCGAAGACGCGCTGGCGGCCGGCGTCGCCGCGCTGGCTCAAGGGCACGCCGACATCGCGGAAGCCACCGGCAACTCGACCGGGCTCATCAAGAACTGCAAGACAGGCGATGTCGTCGTCACGCTTGGTCCGGACTCCCCGGCGCCCGGCGTGAAGATTGTTTGGGAGGCGAAGCAGGCGGGCGGCTACACGCTACGTTCGGCGCTCGACGAGATCGCCGAAGCGCGAAAGAACCGCGAGGCGCAAGTGGGCATCTTTGTCTTCTCCGCGCGGCACGCCCCGGCGGCGCTCGAACCGTTTGCCCGCTATGACCGCGACATCGTCATCGTGTGGGATTCCGAAGATCCGAACTCGTCGCTGTTGATTCGCGCCGCGTATTCGCTCGCCCGCGCGCTGGCGTTGCGGGAGAAGAAAGCATCGGCCGATACCGCCGCGGCCCTGCGGCTGATTGACGAAGCCGCGCGCGGCGTCGCCCGCCAGGCCGGCTATCTGGACGATTTGCGCAGGTGGGCGGAAACCGTTCAAAGCAACGGTGAGAAGATCGCCAAACGCGCGGCGCAGATGAACACCGATTTACAGAAGGCCGTCGACACACTCGACGCGCAACTGACAGCGTTGAGAGCGAGTGAATAGCTTATGTCCCGCACTGTCATCGAATCCATCGAAGGCGAATATCGCCGTTATTCCAAGTACGCCCTTGACTCCATCGCGCAGCTCGACGCGGAGATGATCAACGCCCCCGGGCCCGGCGGCAACAACAGCATCGCCGTGATCGTGCAACACGTCTCGGGCAATCTGCGGTCGCGCTTCACTGACTTCCTCACCGCTGACGGTGAGAAGCCCGACCGTAATCGCGATGGTGAGTTCGAGGAGCGGACCCTCACGCTCGAAGAGGCCCGCGCTTTATGGGATCGCGGTTTCGCCGTGCTCTACGCCACACTCGCAACGCTGGACGATTCGCAGCTTAGCCACACGGTCACCATTCGCGGGCAGGCCTGTTCGGTGCTGGAGGCGCTCCACCGTTCGCTTGCGCACACCGTGGGACACGCGGCGCAAATCGTGTACCTCGCCAAGAGCCTGCGCGGCGAGCAGTGGCGGACGCTGACGATTCCACGCGGGCAATCGGATGCGTTCAACCGCAATCCGGCATTTGAAAAACCGCCGAAATGACCGAACCACGCGAATCGGCATCCAGCGGCGGCTAGTTCTTCGCCGCCGCGCCAATCGCGAACAGATGTTTCGCCCCACGCACGAAGAGCACATCGCCCGCCAGCGCCGGCGTCGCCAGGATCGCTTCGCCAACCGTGTTCTTCGCCAGCAGTTCGTACTGCGCCCCGGCCTTCAAAACGTACACGTCGCCATCCTCGGTCGCCACGTAGATCTTGCCGGCGGCCGCCACCGGCGACGCGGTGAACGACCCGCCGGTGCCGATCCGCTGCTGGTAGGTGCGCGTCCCGGTCTTGGCCTCGTACACGCTGAGGATGCCATTGTTGCTGATCGTGTATAAGTGATCGCCGTAGGCAAGCGGCGAGGGAAGATAGACGCCGCCCCGCTGCTTGCTCCATGCGACGGCTTCGCTGGACTCCTTGCCGTCCTTCAGCGTCAGATCGCCGATCGACCCAATCTTGACCGCATAGATCGGCTGCACGGGTGGATAGCCCGCCGTAATGAACACCAATCCATGCGCGGTTACCGGCGTCGTGCATGTTACCTCGGAGTTTGGCCCGAGAGTCCACAGTTCCTTGCCGGTGTCGGCGTCGTATCCACGGATGGCCTTTGTGGCGTTGGTCACCACTTCGGTGCGATCCTTGCCTGCCACCAACGCCGGTGTGCCCCAGGAAGGGATTTCGGCCCGCGCCGTACGCCAGCGCTCTTTGCCATCGCTCAACGCAAACGCGGCCACAAAGGAATCCTTCTGGCGGTCGCATTGCACAATCACGGTGTCTTTGTGGATCACCGGCGAACTCGCCGCGCCCCACTCCGAATCGGGATCGAAGAACCAACCTGCGTCCTGAATGCCGAGGTCCTTTTTCCAAAGCAGCGTTCCATCGGTTGAATAGGCATACAGCCCCTCGGAGCCGAAGTACGTTACCACTACTTTGCCGTCAGTGGCTGGTGTGGGCGAGGCCTGCGACGATTTCGGGTGGCGCTTCGTCTTCGGAACGCCCTGATGTGCCGTTCGCTCCCACAGCAGCCTGCCTGTCTTCTTGTCGAGCGCCAGCAATTTCCACTGGTGGACCGTCGCATCCGTCACCGGGTCGGTGTCGCCGTAGAGCCCGGTGCGCAACCCCTGTTTGGCGTCACCCGAAACCGCCGTCGCCACATAGACGCGATCGCCCCATACAATCGGCGACGACACGGCGAGGCCCGGAATCGCCGCCTTCCACAAAAGCCCTGTCCCCTTCTCGGCATCCCAACTCACCGGAGGATTGGTTGCGTCGCCCACCCCAGAGCCGGCCGGTCCGCGGAACTGGGGCCAATCGCCGGCCATTGCCGTGGACAAAACTGCCGTACCGCCGAAAACGATCAAGGCCATCCACTTCATTGCGCCACCGCCTTCTTGAACTGAAACGTCCTGCCGCCCTGCCTTAACTGGAAGCCGCTCTCGGAATCGAACACCATCAGAATCCCCGCCGGCGCGAACTCAAACTCTGTCGTGCTTTTGGCTTTTAAGGGGAACTCCGGCTGCCCCACCGCCTGTGCGGCCAGCTTCTCTTCCTTGACGGAAATTTTGATGTCGGGAAGCCCCTGCTCGGCCTTGTAATTTCCCGCATAGGACGCCAGCACCTGGGGATCGACGGCAACCACGACGGGCGCCTTGGCTCCCGCGCTTCTCAACGCCTCGCCAATTTCGGCTTGCTTGGAGTCGAGCGCCATCTCGTAGGTCTTATCCAGCGCCGCCTGGCTGGCCTTGCTCTTTGTCAGCGCCGTTTGGACCAACTCCAAGCGTCCCGACCGCACGGCCGCCTCCAGGTTGTCATCGGCCGGGCCGCCTCCCTGCTCCATCAGGATCTTCGCGATTCCGTAGTGCTTGCGTTGAATCACGAACGCAAGCATGGACGCTTTGTAGAAGGTGTCGCGAACATCGACCTTGGCGCCTTTCTCCAGCAGCGCGCGCACGGCGGCCTCGTGGCCCGCGATGGCAGCCAGATAAAGCGGTGTCTGCCCGTAGGGCGTTGTTGTCTCGATGGCCGCGCCCTTTTCAAGCAACGCCGCGACCGCGGGCGCATCGCCCTTTCGCGCCGCCGCCAATAGGTCCTCGTCCACGCCTGCCGCCAGCGTCGCCGCCGCCGCCAGAATGATCCCCAGGGTTCGCCGCATGCCGCACCTCTCTCGTTCAGTGTACGAGGCAAAGGGCCGCGGTGTTCCCGCCCGCTCGCGGCGGTGCCTTCATCGCGGCAAAGCCCTTAGGCCGCGCGGTGAGCCCTGCCTGATACAATCTTCTTCTTGGAATGAAGACCGAAAAGGAGCTGCGCGACGACATTGTCCGCATCGGGCAGCTCGTCTATCAAAAAGGTTGGGTCGCCGCCAACGACGGCAACATCAGCGTCCGCCTGGACGCCGAACGGTTGTTGTGCACGCCCACTGGCGTGAGCAAGGGTATGATGTCGCCCGACGATCTCATCATCGTCGACATGAAAGGCGACAAGATCGAGGGCAAGAAGGCGCGCACTTCGGAGATCATGATGCACCTCACGGTGTACAACATGCGTCCCGATATTCAGGCCGTCGTGCACGCCCATCCGCCGGTTTCCACGGGATTCGCCACGGCGGGCAAGTCGCTCAATTTCGCGCTGCTTCCCGAGGTCGTCATCACGCTCGGCTGCGTGCCGCTGGCAAGCTACGGCCTTCCGGGCACGAACGAGCTGACCGATCCGATGCTTCCCTACATCCCCAAGTACGACGCAATCATGATGGCCAATCATGGCGCGGTCTGCTACGGCGAGGATTTGTGGAAGGCTTTCTTCAAGATGGAGACCGTTGAGCATTTCGCCCGCATCACGCTGGTCGCCGAACTGCTGGGCGGGCCGACGGTTCTTCCGCGCGTTGAGGTGGACAAGTTGCTCGATTCGCGCACCCGCTATGGAGTGAAGGCGAAAGTCGCGGGCGAACCCGGATGTCCAGCCGCGGCCGAGGACCTGCGGCCCGGCGTTCCCGCAACCGCCGGCGCTCCGGCGAAGTTTGAGGTAACGCGCGAGGAGTTGATCGCGCTGGTTGAGGAAGCCGTTCGCGCGCGTATGGGCTAAGCTGGAATGCGGGCGCGCGCGCTGGCGCCGCTGCCCCCGGTCGCGTACAACAGTTGAGAAAGGTCAAACGAATCCAGGGGTGAAGCGCTAGGGATGATTGAAACCCGCGGCCTGGTGGCAATGATCGAAGCCGCAGACGCGATGGTGAAAGCCGCGAAGGTGTCGCTGGTCGGCTGGGAGAAGATCGGTTCGGGCTACGTCACGGCGCTGGTGCGAGGCGATGTCGCCGCCGTCCGCGCCGCGACCGATGCCGGCGCCGCCGCCGCCCGCCGCGTGGGCGAACTCATTGCCGTGCACGTGATACCGCGCCCGCACCCGAGCCTGGAAGACCGAGCTCGCCACCCTCGCAGCCCAGACCGGCCT
>CAYUZM010000202.1:5269-8325 GCA_964449665.1 uncultured Solibacteraceae bacterium | reverse complement strand
GAGACCGTATCGGTAGCCAGCACGTACGAGCAGTTGCAGACTTCGAGCGCCGCGCTGGGTAACGTGGTGGAGCGCAAAGTGATTGTCGAGTTGCCGCTGAATGGCCGCAATCCGCTCAATCTTCTTGTGCTCGAGCCTGGCGTGATTCAACGGACGCAGGGCGGCGCGGGCACGGGCATCCACATCAACGGCTCGCGCGATTTCGCCACCAACACCACCATCGACGGTATCGAAGCCAACGAGTCTTCCGTGCCCAACCCGACGAACAACATCTACAAACTGAGTCCGGACAACGTGCAGGAGTACAAGGTCACTACCTCGAACGCGACGCCCGAGGAGGGCCGCAACTCCGGCGCGAGCGTCTCCATCGCCACGCGCTCCGGCACGAACGAGCTGCACGGCACGGTGTTCCACTTTTTCCGCAACACGGTACTGAACTCGAACGACTTCTTCTCCAGCGCCAACGGTACGCCCAAGCCCGACATCAAGATGAACCAGTACGGGTTCGAGCTGGGAGGGCCGATCCGCAAGAACAAGACCTTTTTCTTCGGCAGCTACCAGGGCGCGAAGATCAATTTCGCCCAGCCGATCGACCAGGTGTTCGGCGGGCCGCCCATCCTGTACACTCCCGAAGCCCTCGGCGGCAAGTACCGCTATTTCCGGCCCGATCCCCGCTCTCCGTTTGTGCTCAACGGCACCACGATTACGCAGAATGTACCGGCGCTGGTCAATCCGCAAACGGGAGCGCTGAACCCCGGCGTGCGCAACTGCGGCTCGAACACGGACCTCAACTGCATCGCCACCTACGACATCTTCGCCAACGATCCGAGGCGCATCGGCGGCGACCCAAAGATCCTTGGCTACCTGCGCACCTATCCGGCTCCGAATTCTTGGACCGCGGGCGACGGCCTCAACACGGCGGCCTATCTTTGGAACCCTCCCGTGAAGCTGCGCGGCCCGAACATCATGGGCCGTATCGATCACACGATTAACGACAACAACACCGTCTTTGGACGCTACCTGTTCGCCGACGCCAACACCGTCGGCGGCGACCCCAACAACTCGCGCCCGCAAGTGTTTCCCAACTTTCCGCCCTTGGGAGAGGTGTACCGCCGCTCGCACAACGTTGCGGTGAGCTGGCGCCGCGTCATCTCACCGCGCATCGTGAACGATGTGACCGTGGGCTACGCGCGCTTCTTCTTCCTGTTCACGCAAGGCGAGGCCAACCCCAGCTTTCCGAACACGGCCCCCTACGACTTCGCCAACATCAGCGATGCCATTCTGAACCGCCCGCGCACCAACCGCGCGCTCAATACACCGCAAATTCTCGACAATCTCAGCATCGTCCACGGCGCGCACATGATCCGCATGGGCGTCAATATACGTTTCTATCAACACAACGATCAGCGCGGCCAGCCCGGCGGCGTGAACGTCACACCGGTGTTGAGCTTCAGCCGCACCACGCGCCCGCCCGCGCTCGACACCACACTCGTCCCCGGCATCACGGCGAACGACAGCAACCGCCTGCTGCAAGGAATCAACGAGCTGATGGGCATTCCGGCGCAGCTTCAGCAGGTTTTCCTGGGCGATCTGAAATCGGATCAATTCCTCCCCTTCCGAACGGGCGATTCCGTCACGTTGTGGGCGCAAGGCCAGCGCTTGAAACAGTACAACTTCTACTTCCAGGATGAATGGAAGCTTCGCCGCAACCTGACGCTGAACTACGGCGCGCGCTGGGAGATCAACACCGCGCCGACCGAGGCCGGCGGACGCGTCTACGTGCCCGATCAATCGCTCACCGGCGGGCAACTGGTGAGTTTTGTCAACAAGGACCGCTGGTATCAGAACAACAATGTAGGCGCGATTGGCCCGCGCTTCGGCATCACATGGGCTCCCGGCGGCGGGCGTACGGTGATTCGCAGCGGCTATGGCATCGCGTTCGATCCCATCGCCTCCTTCCAGGTCACCGCCGTCGCGGGACGCCCGCCCGGCATTACCACTTCGTGCCAGTCGATCCCGGGCGGCTCCACCACGCCCGGCTGCTCGCCCGTTCCCGACCGGCGCATCAACGAAGGGTTCCCCGAAGAACTCACGCCGCCCACCTCCAAGCCCAGCCAGTTCCTGACGCCGCCGCGCCAGCTTTCCGGCACCGCGCCCAACATCACGGTGTTCGATCAGAATTTGAAGTTGCCCACGGTGCACCAGTGGAACCTGAACGTGCAGCGTGAGCTGGCGGGCGGAACATTGGTGCAGGTCGCCTATGTGGGACGCCGAGGTACGCGCCTCTATCGCGCCTACGACCTCAACCAGATCAGCGCCGCGCCAATCCTCGACGACTTCCGTGCCATGCAGCGCAACGTGGGCGCCGGATGCGCGGCGGCTGGAACCGGATGCCCGGCGGGCGTTGCGGGCACGCCCGTGGGCCTGGTGAGCAGAGGCGTATTGACGGCGGCGTTCGTCAACTCGGCCACCACACGCAATGAGCTCACGCAAAACGCGGCGGGCGTATTCGCGGGCCGCGTCGAGCAGACGACGCTCGGCGCGAACCTGCGGCCCAATCAGCAGTTCAACCAGCTGACCTACATCGACTCTGGCGGCGACAGCTCCTATCACAGCTTCCAGGCCGTGCTGCGCAAGCGCTTCTCCAACGGCCTCACGGTGAATGCCAGCTATGCGCTTGCCAAGTCCATCGACAATCAGTCGGTCGACCCCGTCGCCTCCACCGCCGGCGGCGGCTTAAGCACAACGAACTCGCGCACGCCCGCCGACATCAGTAATTGGCGCAACGAGCGCGCCGTCTCCGACTTCGACCGCCGCCATGTGTTCAACTCCGCCTGGCTCTACGAGCTTCCGTTCGGCAAGGGCAAGCCCTTCCTCGGCGCGGCCGCCGGAGTGAAGAATCACGTCATCGGCGGGTGGAGCGTGAACGGCATCTTCAGCGCCCCCACAAGCGAGCCGTGGGCGGTGACCAGCGGCGGCCGCCCGAAAAACGCCTCGCACGTTTCCCGCGCGCGAATTACCACTGCCGCTCTGCCCTCGACGGATTTGATGGTACA
>CAYUZM010000202.1:0-5259 GCA_964449665.1 uncultured Solibacteraceae bacterium | reverse complement strand
CTGTAACGCCAGCCGCCGGAGGGAACGGCATGGGACGCAACATGTTCCGCGGCCCCGGCTACTGGAACTTCGACCTCGCCGCGCAGAAGAACTTCCAGATCACAGAGCGGTTCCGCTTGCAGTTCCGCGCCGAAACGTTCAACACACTGAACCACCCCAGCTTCCAGAATCCGTCGAGCGCATCGAGCGGATCGAACCAGATCACCAGCCCACGCTTCGGCGAAACCTGCTGCGAAGCGGTGGCCCCGAACACGACGTCAAATATTATTCAGACAGGTGAGTCGGGCCGTGTGGTGCAGTTTGGGTTGAAGCTGAACTTTTGATCGAATACTACTGCACGGGTATTCCCAGTATCACGGGCGTCGTGTTTTGCAGAGCGCATGCTCCCGTGCGCGGGGCGGGAGCCAACTGCGGCGACGGCACAACAACCGGGGTGGGTGATATCCGGCTGGCGGGAAGCACAACCAGGCCCACGGGCGGCCCCTCCATCAGTTTGCGCAGAATCGCCTGATTGCCGGTCTGCACGAGTTTCATCGCCTCTTCCAGAGCGGCGACCTTCGTCTTCTGCGCCTCGTTGAGCGCGTTGCGATTCACTACAACCAACTGCTTCTCGCGATCGTCGATTTCGCGGCAGATGGCTTCGATCTCCGCGTACCGCAGGCCAAGAGCGGTCGGGTCGAGCGGCGAGCGCTGCGTCTCGTCGACAATCTCGCCGCGCACCTGGTAGACGCGGCGCTCTTTCTGATCGCGCCAGTCGCGATGCGCTTCATTGTTGCGTTCAATGGTGGCCCACGCAGGCGATCCGCAGACCAGGCCAAGGTAGGTATCAAGAGCCGTGGGGCGGCAGAAAGGCGGTAGCTGCGCCCACAATGAGGTGGCACAGACGGCGATCAGAAACAGGCGGAACCACATGCGCTCAGTTTAGCTAGAGCGGAGGTGGAAGTACCAGCCCCAACGTGGGAGCACGCGCGGGCGCACAGGCTCCGGTGCGTTGCTTCGCAGGCCATCCGGCAGGACGTCCAAGAAGAAAGTCCGCGAAGACGTTGCCATAGCCAAGCGAGCTAATTGGCGCGGCGTGGATCAGGTTTTCCATGATCGCGGAGTTGGCAACGGGAGCCAGCTTCATCACCTCTTCCAGCGCGGCGAGTTTAACCTTCTGCGCTTCATTCAGCACGTCGCGGTTCACCTTCACCAGTTGCACTTCACGTTCGTCGATCTCGCGGCAGATGGCTTCGACTTCGGCATAGCGGAATCCCATCGCCGTTGGATCGAGCGGCGAGCGCCGCGTCTCGTCGAAGATCTCCCCGCGCACCTGTCTGACGCGGTCTTCCTTCAGCCGCCTCCAGCGCTCATGCTCCTGATTATTCCGGCCGAGGGACTGGCGCTGAGTCCGGTTCAGTTGCAGGTAGGCGTCAAGCGGATCCAATTGCGCCTGGCCCCACAGCGCCGAAGCGCATGCCGCGAGGAGAATCATCCGAGTCCACATGGGCCCAGACTATCAACTCGCGTGCGACTAGTGTGCGGCTGCCGAAGCTGCTGGCCTTGGCTGATTCGCCGTCGCCGGTTCGGCGGCCAATCCGGTTTGGTTGAGAATGACGATGTCGACGCGGCGGTTGCGGCGCCGGCCTTCTTCGGAGTCGTTGCCGGCGACCGGAGCGTTGTCGGCATACCCGGCAATCGACAGCCGCTCGCGCGGAATATTGCAGTAGCTGACGAGCAGTTCCATCATGGCGATGCTGCGCGCCGCCGACAGTTCCCAATTGCTTCGGAAACGTCCGCCCCCGCGCAACGGGATGGAGTCCGTGTGGCCTTCGAGCCGCACCGGATTGGGCAACCGCTCCATCACCTGCCCTACTTTGGCCACCGTGTCGTAAGTCTGCTCGGGAATCACATCGGTGCCCGAGGGAAAGAACGCCGCCTCGCGGAAACTCACCACCAGCCCGCGCGCCTCCATGCTGACGCTCATCATGCCGCTGGCAATCTCGTCGGCCAGTTCCTGCTCCAGATACTTCATCGCCGGAACGAGTTCGACATACTTCCCATCCGTCTTCTGGTCCTGCGAAACCTGCTGGGTCCCGCCGGGGCCTCTCATCTGCGCGTTGCCCTTGCCCTTGTGGGAAACGTCGCCGCCGAGAATGCCCGCCATCACCGAGACGAACTGGTTTTCTTCGATCGCCCGGCGCACGGAATCCTGCACCTGCTGCGTCTTGGTGTGGTCGGTCTGCGAGGTGGCGAACATCACCACAAAGAAGGCGAACAGCAGCGTAATGAAATCGGCGTAGGAGACCAGCCACCGCTCATGGTTCTCATGAGTCGCGTGTTTCTTTCTGCGCATGGTCTACTCCCCTGCCTCCGCCTCGGGCGGGGGTGAGACCGCCTTCCCCTTCTTTTCCTTCTTGGGCGGCGCAAACGCCTCGAGCTTGCTGCGGATCAGCTTCGGGTTCAGTCCCTCGACGATGCCGATGACACCTTCAAGCATCATTTCTCTCATGTGGGAATCCTGTTGGGTGCGGGCCTTCATCTTGTTGGCGGCGGGCAGCAGAAAAATGTTCGCCAGCGCCACGCCGTAGACGGTAGCCACAAAGCTCACGGCGATTCCGTGGCCTACTTTGTCGATGTCGGAGAGATTTTTCATGACCTGGATGAGACCCATCACGGCGCCGATAATGCCGATCGTCGGCGAATAGCCCCCGGCGACCTCGAACACGCGCGCCTCGGATTCGCCGTGGTGCTCCTGCTGCGTGATTTCGAGCTCCATCATCTTGCGCAGCTCCTGCAGATCCGTGCCGTCAACGGCCAGCGTCAGCGCCTTCACCAGAAAGGGATCGGAGGCCTGCGCAACCTCTTCTTCGAGCGACACGATGCCCGCCTTCCGGGCCCGCGTCGCATAGCGGATGATCTCCTCCACGACCAAATCGGGGCTCATGCGCTGTTCAAAGAAGACATGCACCAGACCCTTCATGCCGGCCATCACCGTGGACATGGGCGTATTGATGAGCACGGCGCCGAACGTGCCGCCCAGCACGATGAGCGCCGCGGTCAGTTGGCTGATATCGGCGATCTCGCCGCCTTCCAGAATCAGCCCCCCGACGATGCCCACCATCGCCAGGACGATTCCGCCCAAGGTGGCGATGTCGGGACGCAGACCTCCCTTTTTCGGTTTGGCTTCGGCATCGGCCATGAACCGTTAGTCCTCCCCGCGTGAACTGCCCGACTGGTCCGATTCGTTGTCTTGCGTTCCGGTTCTGTTCCCGGTGGGAGGCCGGCGAATCGCGGCCCCGCTCCGCCAATCGTCACCCGACTGGCGGCGGAATTCGGCCACACGCCGGATGATCTCTTCCGCGCTCTCGCGCACCATGAATTTCGCCCCGGTGGTCAGCGTGATCACCGTATCGGGCGTGGATTCAATATGTTCGATCAGGTCCGAGTTCAATACCAGTTGCTGCTGGTTGAGCCGTGTGAGCTGAATCATGAATTCTCTTCAAGGCTCTTATCGGTCCGGTTGCCAGCCGTGTGAAACGAGGGACTTAGCCCTAGACGTTTTCCTCTCAAAACCGAGGGAGTTTCCTAGGGCCACTTTTTCTTCGCCATGCCGGCATTTCGGGACGATATGAGTCTTGGTGCAAGTCACGGGATACGGGCGCCTGCCCGCCCAGATCAGCTTCCTTGCGGGAAATCTCCGCGAGGCGGTCTTGGGTCGAAACGAGGATCATCTCCGCCAGAGCCGGCAGGCAACAGAGGCGATACGCAACGAGGACGCCGATTCCCTGTCTACGGACTCCTATACACGCGAGCGCTGGGAACTGCTCCACGCCGTTTCGGACTCGCTCGACCGCGCGCACTCGGCCGATCAGCCGCTCGACAAAGTGGCTCTCTCCACGTTCGCTTCCGAACTGAGTCTTCTTGAATCGCTCGCACGCTAAGCCGGCGCGCGGCGGCTAGGGAACATACCCGCAGGGCCCGGTGTCCAACCGGGCATGATGAACTCACTCGGCGTTGCGATGTTGTGGCTTTGCCCTTGGTCGGGATGGGTAACCAATCTCGCCTCATCAACACTGCCGAACGGCTACCGCGTAGACGCCCGCATCACCGATTGGTATCTACTGAAGCGCGAATCTGCCCACCTGGCTATGACGCGCCGTGAAGACGGCGTTGCGGCGTTCAAGCTGGATCGCGCGTATGGGTTCGTTTTGTGGCCCTCCAATGACCGGACGGAACGCTGGCACGGTCCTTCCAAGCCTTCGCTCCCGGACGATTCGCTCTGTACTCGCACGCGGCTCAGCATGGCCCGGTTGAGTGGGCCTCCATCGGAATCGGGAATGCGTTTGCGGATTGCCGGCCACGACGCCGTGCGCTACGTGTGGCGCTCCGAGAATCACGAGGCCACGCTTGCCTTTGCGCCCGCCCTCGGCTGCCAGCTCATGCTGTTCCGCGAAATCCAATACGGCCGCCTCGGCCTCCCCATCGGCATCAGCGAATTTCGCGTCACTTCCATTCGCCGAGCGGGCCGAGAACCCGACCTCTTCCCAACCCCCACCAAATAGTTTGGGAACTTCTCGCCACCTACATCCGTCTATATTGACGATATGGAAGACGCTACACGTGTGTTGAATGGCCAGGTGGAACCCGCCGCGCAGCCCTTCCTCCGCCCGCTCAGCGCGCTCGCCATCCTCGCCATTGACTGGTGGCTCTTTGGCGGAACCGCCGTCACGTTCGGCCTCGGCTTCCTCTTCGAGCTCACACTCGGCGCCGTTCTGGCCGGATCGATCGTTGCCATGCTGCAATCCCGCTCGGGCGATCGGAAATGGTACTGGAAATCGCTGCTTGCGGCCTTTGTCGTGGGCGTACCCACGCCGGTGGCGGGAACCTCTTACGCGCTCGTCGTCCTCGGCCTGGCCGGAATCAAGGAAGCAATGGACGTCATTCGGGGCATGCAGAATTCGCCCGCGCCTCAGCGCCAGCCTCCGCCCCGCTAAGCTCCTCCCCGCCCACCGGGACAACGCTAATCTGGACTAATTCCTCTTTTTTGACCGCCGCGGGCGCGTGCCGCTTCGGCGGCGTCAACCAGCGTTTGGGCAGCTTCGCCAGGTAAATCGCCCTTTCCACCCATGGCAGCAGAGTGCGTACCGTCGCTCCGTGTAACACAAGGCTGCCCGCCACCAGCGCCGGATGCGGAATGGTCGTGCAACACGCCGCGCAGACGCCAATTTCACCGGCCCGCTATTGCGCCTGCATCCGCCGCATCTCGCGCATCGGCTC
>CAYUZM010000201.1:0-8347 GCA_964449665.1 uncultured Solibacteraceae bacterium | reverse complement strand
ACGATGTATCCCGGCAGGAGCGCGGAGAAGATGACGCCGCCGAGCCCGCCCAGACATCCGCCGATGCCAGTGACCGAAGCCGTGGCAGCCTTCGGGAACACGTCGGAGGTTGTCGTGTACAGATTGGCGGACCAGCCCTGGTGCGCGGAGGTGGCTAGGCTGACGAGAATGACGGCGAAGATGGCGTTGTCGGCCAGCACGCTCATCGCGGCGATAGGCATACACGTGGCGCAAAGGCCAAGTGCCGCCTTGCGCGCTTTCCCGACCGGCCAGCCGCGGCGGATGAGCGCGCCCGACACCCACCCGCCGCCGACGCTGCCGAAGTCGGCCATCAGATAGATGAACGGAAGGGCCCAGGCGATCTCGGTCATCTTGAACTTGCGCACGTCGAACAGGTAGGGCGGAAGCCAGTTTAAGTAGAACCACCAGACCGGGTCGGTAAAGAATTTGGCGAGTGCAAAGCCCCAGGTCTGTCTATAGGTGAGCGCTTCGGCCCAACCGATGGTGGGCTCGTTAGCGGTCTCTTCGACGTCGCTCAATATGTAGACGCGCTCGGCTTCGTTGACGCTTGGATGTTCTTCCGGGCGGCGGTAGGTCCACAGCCAGAAGACAATCCAAACGAGCCCAAGCGAGGCGGTGAGCATGAAGCAGGCCCGCCAACCGTAGCGCTGTGTGATCAGAACGAAGGCGTAGGGGCCAATCATCGAGGCGACGTTCGAACCGGCGTTGAAGATGCCGGTGGCGAATGCGCGGTCTTGTTTTGGGAACCACTCGGTGACGGACTTGATGGCGGCGGGGAAGTTACCGGCTTCGCCAAGACCGAGCACGGCACGCCAAAATCCGAGCGCGAAGACGCTTCCGGAGAAGGCATGAAGCGCGGCCGCGGCCGACCACCATGTGAGCGAGACGAAGTAGCCCACGCGCGTGCCCACTTTGTCGATGAACTTGCCCATGATGAGAAAGCCCACGGTGTAGGCGGCCGAGAAGCAGGCCTGGACATAGCCGTACTGCTGGTCGGTGATGTGCAGTTCTTCGCGAATGATCGGATAGAGGAAGCCGAGCAGAATGCGGTCGAGATAGTTGACCGTCGTGGCGAAGAAGAGAAGCGAAAGAATCCACCAGCGGTAGCGCGTGGCGGGAGCGAGCGCCGTGGCGCCGGGGGCAAGGGGCACGGTGCGATTATATGGGATTGGTGTCGAAATGCGTTGTGCTCGCCGCGGGCCGTGGTACGAGGATGGGCTCGCTGACCGAAGAGTTGCCCAAGCCGATGCTGCCGTTGCGCGGGAAGCCAATGCTCGAACACATACTTGACCGGCTGCGCGAGGCGGGCTTCAGGCAAGGGTTGGTGGTAACGGGATTTCGCGCCGCGGCGGTTGAGGAGCATTTTGGCGGATATCCGATGGCGCTTTCGTTCCGGCGCCAGGAGAGGCTCGACGGAACGGGATCGGCGGCGTTGCTGGCGCGCGAGTTCTGCGGCGGCGAACCTTTTCTGTTGACCTTCGGCGACATTCTGACGGAAGCTTCCGATTACCGCTCGATGGTTACCATGCTGGAAACCGATGCGGCGGCGCAAGCAGTGCTGGCCGCAAAGTGGGTGGACGATCCGTGGCAAGGCGCGGCGATCTATGAGCAGGGCAGTGTGGTGGAACGGATCGTCGAGAAGCCGGCCAAGGGGAGCTCGACGACTCACTGGAACAGCGCGGGAACCTATATTTTTCGCGACGCGGTCTTCGATGAGCTGGCGCGGATTCCCAAATCGGCGCGAGGCGAATACGAGATCACGACGGCGATTGAACAACTGCTCGCCACAGGCAGGCGGGTGTTGGTGCACGGACTACAGGGGAATTGGCGGGACGTGGGGCGGCCGGAGGATTTGGGGCCCGCGCGGGAATTTGTTTGAGCGGCGCTACCAGCGTGTCTGATCGCGAATGACGCTCGCCATGCGCTTGCTGACGATGACCTCAAGGCCGTTGGACATCTTCAACAGCCAGCGTTTGCTGGAGAGCGGCGAGATGCGTTGGATGTGGTCGGTATTGATGATCGTGCCGCGGTGAATGCGGCGGAATTGGGGCGACGGCAGACGCTCTTCGAGCGCCTTCAATGTGAGATCCGCGAGGAAGCGGCCCTTGGCGGGTAGGATGTAGACAATCTCGCCTTCGGCCTTGAAGGCGATTACGTCGCCCACGTCCAGCATGTGAAATTCGTCTTTAAGACGCCCCGCAATGCGGCGCACGGGCTCCCGCGCGGCCGTCGTGGCAGGTTTCGTTTCCGCGGACGGCTGCAGGCGGGCGCTTGCTTTCTTCAGCGCGGCTTCGAGGCGCTCACGGCGGACTGGCTTGACGAGGTAGTCGGCAACGCCCAATTCGAAGGCGTCGAGAGCGCGCTCGCCCGAAGCGGTCACGAAGATGATAAGAGGCGAGCCGCCGCGGAGCTGTTGGGCGACATGGAAACCGTCGAGCAGCGGCATCTGGAGGTCGAGCAAGACAACGTCGGGGTGGAGATCATTGGCCCGCACAAGCGCTTCGGCCCCATTGGAAGCCTCGCCACAAATTTCGACGCCCGGCATTTCTTCCAGCAGTTCGCGAAGCACCTGGCGGGCAACCGGTTCGTCATCGGCAATGAGTACGCGCATCACGCCGCTCCTACCTGCACCTGCGCCGGGATTCGAAAGCCGACCGATGACCCCGCGGGAGAACTGGCAATTTCCAGTTCGGACTCCGGACCATAACAAAGCGCCAGGCGCCGCCGGACGTTCTGCAGGCCAACGCCCGCGCCGCGCGTGGAGTCCTGGCTTGTGGGCGAGAATCCGGCGCCCGTGTCTTCCACGCGGACGTGCAAGACGCCATTTTCCATGCGCGCCACAATGCGCACAATCCCGCCGGCGGGAAGCTGCGAGATGCCGTGTTTGATCGAGTTCTCCACAAGCGGCTCAAGCGAGAGCAAGGGAATTAGTTGGCGGAGGGCCTGTTCCTGCACGTCGAACTCCGTCCGCAGACGATCGCCCAGGCGCAGTTTCTCGATCTCCAAATAGGAACGGATGATGGCGAGTTCCTCGTCGAGCGGAATATAGGTGCGCTCCCGCTGCAGGAAGTAGCGGAGGATGTCGGCAAGGTTGAGGACGGTGGCGCGCGCTCCGCGTGCTTCTTTGGGAATCACGCCGTAGAGCGTGTTCAGCGCGTTGAAGAGGAAGTGCGGATGGATCTGCGATTCGAGCGCGCGCAGTTCGGCTTGCGACACGAGGCGGCGCATCTCGGCGGTGCGGAAATGCTCGACGTGTTCGAGAAGGATCGTGGAAAGGCGGGCCAGCGTCTCGAGATCTTCGCTGAGATAGCGGCGCCCGCCGCGCCGGTGGCCGAACGCAAGCAACTTCAGTTCGCCGGAGCCGAGACGCAACGGGAGGATGGCCTCGATTCCCGTGCCGCCCAGTTCAAGCTCCGCCGCAGTAGCCGGGTAATGCAGTTGGCGGTGGCTCAGCCGCTCGGCGATCGCCTCGGGAACCGGCACGGCATCGGCCTGCAAAAATTCGCCGAGCACGGCGGCGGCGCGTTCGAGATAGGCATGTTCGTCCGGACACTCGGAACAGAGGCGATGCATCTGCTCGCTTACGGCGTCAATTCCCGAGCGGCCGAAAAGCACGCGCGTTAGGCCTTGCTGCAGGCGGGTACGGAGAGCGCCGTAGAGAAATAACAGCAAGCAGGCGGCGACAAGAGCCAAGCCCTGGCGAAACGGCGAGGGTGGTTCCTGGACTCGCACGCCGAGCGCGCCAAGCGCGTGAATGCCGGCGACCAGCACAACTCCGGCCAGAGCCAGGCTGGCGAGCATTCGAACGAAGACATCGACGAGCACGAACCGGTAGTCCTGCAGCAGCACGACCAGCGCGAGCGGCACACCGGCGTGGTGCACAAGCAGTTCCAATGACCAGAGTCCATGCGCATCGCCCGAGCCATAGTGGACGAAGGTGATCGCAAACAGAAATAGCGCCATGGCCGCCACCAGGCGCGAGCGCGCGGAGCGTGCATCGTTTCGCCCAGACCAAAGCGACAGAGGCGTGAGGATGACGAAACCCGCTGTAGTAAAGATGAGCGCGATGCGATGGACGTCAAGCCCGGGTGAAACATGTTCGAAGGCGTGAAGAACGGTGGCGATGATCCCTACGGCATAGCCGGCGCGCACAAGGTTGGGCGAGCGGCGCGCCAGTGAGACATCAAGCAGTACGGCGGGTAACAGACAGAGAGCCGATGTCGCGATCGAGACGAAGAGCCCGGAACCGGGCCATGCAAGGTCATTGAGCGCGAGCACGGTAAGCGAAGCGGCATTCCAAGCGAACGCAAGCGCCGCGGCCACGGCCGGCAAGCGCGCCGAACGCATGACAAGCAGAAAGAAAACGGCGAACAGGACGGCGCCAAGCGAATGCCCTATGGTATTCACCATCAGCGGCTCGTGAGCCGAGAGCGTGACGTGCGTCATTCTGCATCCTCAGCGCGGCGCGCGGCGGCGCGCTGCAAGCGGTCGCGAATGCCATCCCATTCCGCGCCGTGCGGGGGAGGCTCCACCGCGATCCAATCGTAGCCCTTCGTGTCGGCGTCGTGCAGCGCTTCGTAAAGATGCGCGGCGTACCCGGCGGCATCGGCGGGCAGTTCGATTCCACGGCGCAGTGTCAGGCCGCGACCTGCACGGGGAGAGCCGTCGTGGATGTAGAGCGGCGTCCTCGGTTGATAGTGCCGCACGTGCAGACCGGGCGCGGAGTGTGCGCCGCTTTGCTCGGAAATGACCTCCAGCGGACCCGTGATGGCCTCCAGCTCGTCGCGCAGAATCATCCCGAGACGCAATAGGACAGGCAATGGTCCGGCGAGCGAGACGACGGTGGATTCGATGCCGACGCGGCAGGGTCCGCCATCGAGTACGGGCACGCGGCCGTCGAAAGCTTCGACCACATGGGCGGCCGTAGTGGGCGAGAGTTGCGTGAAGCGGTTGGCGCTGGGGGCGGCTACCGGTACTCCCGCCTGGCGAATGAGTTCGAGTGCCTGCGGATGCGCTGGCATGCGGATGCCAACCGTGGGCAGCCCGGCCGTGACCAGATCGGGAACGTGTGGCCGCTTGGGAAGCACCAGTGTGAGCGGCCCAGGCCAGTAGCGCGCGGCAAGGCGCGCGGCCACGCCACTCCACTCAATGGTCAGTGACTGAGCCATCTCAATCGAGGAGACATGAACGATGAGCGGGCTTGTCGTCGGGCGGCCCTTAATTTCATAGATACGCCGCACGGCCGACTCGTCGAGCGCGTTGGCGCCGAGTCCATACACTGTCTCGGTGGCGAAGGCGACCACATCGCCCGCGCGAATCAGCGCCGCGGCTTCGCCAACAGTCATGGTTACTCGGGGAGGTCGTCTTTGCTATCGCCCGCAAGCTTGCCCGTCTTCTTATAGACAAGCCAGGCGTGCATCAATTCGTCGAGATCGCCGTCGAGCACGCGATCGACATCGCCGATGGACGCCTTCGTGCGATGGTCCTTGATCATGCGGTAGGGCGCAAGGACGTAGCTGCGAATCTGCGATCCGAAGTTGATATCGGCCTTCGAGTCTTCGAGCTTCTTCTCCTCGGCGCGCCGCTTATCCATCTCGTGTTCCCACAAGCGCGCCTTCATCTGCTTGAGCGCGCTGGCGCGGTTCTTATGCTGGGATCGCTCGTTTTGGCATTGCACGACGATGCCCGTGGGAATGTGCGTGAAGCGAACGGCCGATTCGGTGCGGTTAACGTGCTGGCCGCCGGCGCCAGACGCACGAAAAACGTCGATCTTGAGGTCTTCCGGTTTGATGTCGATCTTGATGTCGTCGTCGATCTGCGGGATAACGAACACGCTGGCAAACGACGTATGCCGCCGCGCGGCTGAGTCGAACGGGGAGATACGAACCAGCCGGTGCACACCAACTTCGCTTGCCAGCAGGCCGTACGCGTTTTCGCCGTCGATTTCCACGGTAGCGGACTTGATACCGGCGGCCTCGCCTTCGAGTTGGTCGGTGATCACTGCTTTGTAGCCCTTGCGCTCGGCCCAGCGCAGATACATGCGCAGCAGCATCTCAGCCCAATCCTGGCTCTCCGTGCCACCCGCGCCGGGGTGGATGTTGAGGATGGCGCTCTTCGTGTCGTTCTCGCCGGAGAGCAACATGCTGTCTTCCAGCACCTGCAGCCGCTCTCGAAACTTCTTGATTTCGCGTGCAAGGTCCGCCGCTACGTCTTCTCCCTCACGGCCCAATTCGAGCATTGTGTCGATGTCGTCGACGAAATTCGAAACTTCCTTCGCCCGCGTGATGGACTCTTCCAGACGCTTGCGATCCTGCAGGATCTTCTGGCTTTTTTCGGGATTGCTCCAAAAATCGGGGGCTGAGACGAGGGCTTCGGTCGAATCTAGCTGCGCCTGTTTGCCGGCGGGGTCAAAGATAGCTCCGCACAGCGTCAGCCTGCTGGCGGAGCTCAACATACTCTCTTTCCAACTCTTCCAGGGTCATAAACTCCCATCTTACCAACGGGCGCAAAATGGACCCGGCGCGAAGCGGCCCACGGGATGGATTCGTTTAGTCGCTGTGCGGGTGGGCCAGGTAATGCTGGCGCAACAAGTCTTTGCCGTAGTCATTGCCGTTCGGCGTGCGCACGACGCAATGGATGTGTTGGCGGTTCGGTGCGGCCGGGTCCTTGGCGAGGTGGCGCAGGTTGGCTGGGCGCTGATGATCGAACTCGATCATGACCACGGGGCTGTGAATGCGGTAGTAGTAGACGCTCTTTTCGTCCGTGCCGCCAATCCAGGCGAAGAAGGTGCGGTCGATGTGCTTGCGCACCTCTTCCATTTTCACCTTCGCGTGACCGTCATCCATATTGGAAACGTAGAGCTCGGCGAGCGCAAGTAGCTGCGTCTGCTGCGCGGCGCTCAATTCCTTAGCCGCGACTCCGGCGTAGTTCAGTACCACGTTGTCTTTGAATGCTTCGCCGACATTGTTGTTGCCCGTCTTCGACACTTCGACGATGGCCTTCTTCCGCTGCTCTTCGCTGAGCGCCTGAAGCATCTTCAATCCGTCGTTCTGTTCCTGCTGCAGGATTACCGTTCCCTTGAACTTGCCGGATTCGGCAATTACCGGCTCGGAGCCGACAAACAGTGGCGTCATGACGACCTGCGTGCCGAGCACAAAGTAATTGATGATCACGTGGTGGCCGTCCAACTGCCAGCCCCAGGGCTCTTTCGCCGAGGGCGTTCCCATCAAGGTGAGGTGATAGCGAAACTCGCCGTACTGCTCCCAATCGTTGTTATTGAGCTCGCCGAGGGTGTGATTGAGACGCATGATGTCGCGAGTCAGCTTCAAACCCTTCGCGCTCAGCGATGCCTTGAGCAGCGCGAACGCGGCCTCGCGCTGCTGCTCACTCATTTCGAGGAAGCTGACACCCTGGCGCACATAAAAATGCTGGTTCATCCATTTGCGCCATTCCGAATCGTCGACCTTGAACGTGGTGCGAGCGCGCTGTTCCGCGGTGAGCGCGGAGAGCCAGCTTTCGGCGGCTCTGCGGACCGGTTCAGTGGAAACACCAGTGGAGCGAATGGCGAAGAGGTTGGGCTCCACGGTGCCCTCAGCGGTGAGCCCCTTAAACGGTTCGGCAAGACCCCGCTCTTCGGCTTGGCGGGACATGTTGCGGAACCGTTCCGCGACATTGCCGCCCGTGGCTTGATAGGCAACCGCGACAAGCGCGGCAAGCATGGTGACCGCCAGGATGCGCAGCTTCATTCAACACCTCACAGTTCGAGTAGATAGCCTCGTTTGCCGACGTTCACGCCGAAAGTCTTCCCAATGGTCTCCTCGGCGCCTTCGGCTTCATGGATATGCCCGCAGAAGAAATACTCCGGCTGATACAGCTCGATGAAGTTGCGGACGGAGACGCTACCGAAATGCTGTCCTTCGGCGGCGCGGTCGAGCTTGGAATTCTTGGGCGGCGAATGGCAGACCAGCACGCGCGGTTGAACAGGGGCGAGCCTGCCCAGGTGGGCGGCCAACTCCTCCTCGCTGTATTCGCCCGGCGTGTTGAAGGGAGTCGGCGCGGAGTAGCCGAGACCGGCAATGCATGCCCCGCCCACGATGACGTGCTTGCCATGGAAATCCACGAAGCCGAACTTTTCGCACAGCGCGGCGATGTCGGAGGTGGATTCATGGTTCCCGGGGAGCACGAAGGTTTTGCCCGCGCGGCGCTTGAGGACTTCGCCGGCATTGTCCAGGCCGCGAGCCCAACTGACCAGGTCGCCCGCGACGAAATAGTAGTCCGCTTCCACGTTGACGAGCCGTTCCAGGGCTTTCAAGTCGCTGTGTATGTC
>CAYUZM010000200.1:0-8349 GCA_964449665.1 uncultured Solibacteraceae bacterium | reverse complement strand
CCCGGTTCGAATCGATGTCTTTCAGGCCAGCCGTGCGTCTCCCCTCGGGCCCCAAAGCCTGCTGCGCCCCAACGAAGCGTACACTCTGCGCGCTACTAGCTTCTACGACTCTTATGGCGGTCGGCTTTCCGCCGGTAAACTCCTCAAATTCCGATCCAGCCGGTTGCCCGACACGCGCGACCGCCGCCAAATCTCCTCCCCCCAATCGCCGTCGCCCAACGTCTTGGGCCTGCAATGGCGCTATAGCCGCCCCGCTCTCCCGTATGAGCTTCCGCGATTGGTGCGCTTCGTGGAAGCCGGCGTACAGCCCGGCACGCAGATTGCGACGTATCTGACCGGCGATGGATCGACCCTCGAAGCCGAGATCCCAGGTCCTGGCCGCTACTTCCTTTCCGGGCCTGTCTTCGACCGACTGGAGTTTCGCAACCTCGGCACCAGCGGCACGGCCATCGAAGTCGGTTCTCGCCGTGACGAACAACCTCCCACGGCCACTCTCATTTTTCCCAACAACCCCGGTGCGATTGCAACGGCATCCGTGGTCCCTTCGGTGCAGTTCGACGAACCACTCCGCCCGTTCGAGTCCTCACAGGTGTCGATCTTCAATGGCGACGAACGAATCTCGTTCAACCTCGAACAACCCTCCACACAAATCCGCATGGTGCCCCGCCAGCCGCTGCCAGCGGGCGAGTATCGCGTTGAAGTCAAGGCCCCCACCGATCTCGCTGGCAACACCGCCGCCGACCTGAATTGGAGTTTTCGTGTCGGGCCCTCTCCCAATGACCCGTTCCAACTCCTCGGCGTCGAACCTCCAGCCGATCAACGCGATGTCGATCCGCGCACACCCGTCGTCTTTCGCTTCAACCGTCCCCCCAATCCCGTTCAGGCACTCATCGGCGGCCGCATCGCCGTCTCCTTCGGCAACGCCTCCGGGACGGGGAAGTGGAGGTTCGAGGAGAACCTCGCGATCTTTGAGTCGAATGGCCCTTACCCGTCCGGTGCGCGCGTGGCGTGGTCGGCGTTCGGCGTCACCGACTATAGCGGCACCGCCATGCAGGCCGGCATCGGCGGCTCATTTTGGGTCGCCAAGGGCGAACCCGAACCTGGTTTCCGTGTGTCCGAAATCCATCCACGGCCGGGCGAAGCCGGGTCGCTTGGTGACAGAACCATCACCTTGCATCTCAGCCAGCCCGCCGCTCCGGGCACGATCGCTGCGGAAAACATCGCCGTGCTCTTCGAGGGCAAACCCGTAAGCCCCCGCATCGAATATAACGCCGCACTTCGCATGGTGACCATCACACCCGATGCCGCCGGCGGCACGTTCACCGTCGTCGCCGGCGCGGGCGTGCTTAGCCAGTCGGGAGCGCCGCTCGAACCCTTCTCCGCCACCGTGCAACTCCGGCCTTTGCCCACCGGATCATTCACGCCAACCGATCCCGCCGAGCAGCCCTTTATTCGCTCATCGCGGCCGGCAGGCGCATTCGAAACGGCGGGAAACGATCCCATCATTTTGTTCTTTCACCAACCGCTCGACCGTCAACTTGCCGAGCCCGCTCTTTCATTCTTCGAAGGCGGCGCCCCCATTCCCGGCCGCATCGATTGGACGCCCGACAATCGCGCGCTCACCTTCTATCCCGCAACCGCGCGGACACCGGGAAAGGCCGTTGTTGTCGCTCTCTCCCACGTCCCCTTCGGCGGAAAACTCGTGGAGAGCCTGACGATCTCCGTGTACAACGCGACGCCTCGGGCAGAACCTGCCGTGTGGAGCGTGAATAGCCTCAGCGGGTTACTTCCCACCGACGGCCTCATCGAGGCGCGCTTCGACCAGGAACGTACCGCCGCCTACATTCAGTCCGCTGTCGCCAAGGGGGCTTCGTCTCAGTGGCCCGACATTCCCCTGGAATTCGCCGCCGTCTCTCCGCGTCTGTTCCGGTTCCGCCCGGCCAAGCCATTTCCTACCGGCGGCTATTGGCGAATCGCCCTGCAGACGGCGGATGGCGAACTCCTGGGTCCCGCCATTCAATCCGCGAAATTCGCGACGCCCACCTCGCGCCAAATCGCCGTCGCACCCACAGATGCCATGGGCGATGCCCCGGTGGACGCCGTCGTCTGGATGAAGTCGCAAACGCCGCTCAACTCGCTGCGTCTGCAAGCGAAGTTGACCCTCGACGGCAACACCGTGCCCGCAAAGCTTGAGGTCACCGATTGGGGATACTTGGTCCTTCTCCGGCCCGCCGCCCTGCTACAAGGCGGCGCCACCTATCGTGTGGAAGTCACCGGACTCGAAGACATCGCCGGCCGCACGTTGCCTGATCGAATCTGGACCTTTCACACCGGCTCCGGACCCGACTACGAAGCCCCCAGGTTGGTCTCGTCATTCCCACGTGGCATTGTCTCTCCGGTCTCCTCGCTTCAGGTGACGTTCAGCAAGCCTGTCTTCTTCGTGCGCTCCGGGGCCGATACGTTTAACTATGGTCCAAACGACTTTCTGACCGTTACGCCCTCGACCGTCATTACCGGGTCGGTTTCCTACTCGGCCGATGGGCGCACGCTCACATACACGCCGGAGCGGCCATGGCCCGCCGGATCCAGCATCGAGATGGGCATCAATCCAAGCACCTACCGCGGTTGGAACGAGATTCCGGTGAACCACTCGTTCGGCTCGGACCGGGTCTTTCCCGGCTTCCAGATTTCCAACACTCCGGGCAAGGAGCCGCCGCGTGTTACAGCCGTCAATCCCGCGCCGGGAGCCGAAGGCGCGCCGCTCAATGTTCAAATTCAGGTGCGCTTCGCCGAACCGGTAACCACCGAAAGCCTTTCACGCATCCGCATCGAGTCGGACGCCGACTCCGTCCTCATGCGCCCGATCCTCGACCTAGACGGTCGCACGATCACCATCGCTCCCCTCCACGGGCTCGCCGGTAATCGCTGGTATCGCGTGATCGTCGAAGGCGTCCGGAATGCCGCCGGTGTGGCAATGGCGGCCGAAGAATCCTGGGTCTTTCAAACAGGCACGTCCGTTGCAGGCGGCGCCATGCGCGGCCTCGTGTTTCCACGCTACGGCGATCCTTTCTCCATGGCACTCCAATCGCCGCGCGCACTGAATCCGCTTTCCGTCGAGACCGCAACGCTCCAATGGATCTGCGAGAACACACTCCGGGCTACCAATCGCCGGATCGAGGCGGATCTCAAAACCGTCAGTGTAACTCCCGCTGTTCAGCCCGCCGCTGATTCCTCCTGCTCACTCAGCACGGACGGCATCCGGGACTGGGCAGGCAACACCGTCTCGTTTTTCGGCAGCCCTTCCGTCGCCGCAACCTCACCCGATGCGGACGCGCCAACCGCTCAATTCATCCATCCTCCCCCAGGCGGAACCATCGAATGGCACGAACCCCTCGCCATTGTATTCAGCGAGCCCTACTTCCTTCGCTACGAGCTCGAAGGCATTCGCCTGCGGTCCGGCGGCGTCGACGTTCCCTTCCGCGTCGAGTTAGGCCGTAACGCCAACACGCTCTCTCTCCGGCCGCGCACCAACTGGAATCCCGGCGACTCCTATGAAGTCGAGGTCCGCGGGATCGTCGACGCCGCCGGGAACGAAGCCGGAGCTCTCGTCTGGACATTCCAAGTGACCAATAACCTCGCCAACGACATCACGTCTCCCCGGATCGTGAGCTCAATCCCTGCCGCGAACGCCGTCGGCGTTCCGCCCGCGACTCCTATCACGCTAGAGTTCTCCAAACCGGTTCTTCCCATCGCAAACTTCCCACCCGCCACGCTCACCGCGAATCTACCGGGCGGCTATCACGATCTCAGCCACTTGGTGCGCCCGGTCTATGAAGGCGCCCGGGTCAGAATCACCGATGGTCCACTTCCGCCGGGTGCGAACATCTCCGCCAGCGTCCCGCTCGCCGACTTCAGAGGGGTCTCCGCGAACTACTACCTTGCGTTCTCCACTGCGGCCACACCTGATTCCACGCCGCCCGTGCTCGAATCTTTGAGGCCGGCGCCCGGCTCTACCCTGTCGCCCGGCCGCGTCACTTTCAGCCTTCGCTTCTCCGAGCCCGTCCGGGCCACCGGCAACGTGGCCCAATTCTCCGCCGGGGGACGAACCTACCACTCCAGCGGCGCCCTCTACCCGGCGCAAGGCGATGGCCGCAGCATCCAGTTGACCTTCGAACTTCCCCCCGGCGTCGACGGCACCCTCGATCTGATTCCCGGCGCCACCGACCTTGCCGGCAACAGCTCCGCTCCCGTTGCCTTCGCCTACACCATCGCCTCCGATGAACGGCTCGGTTCCGTCCAGGTCGTCTCCGCCAAACCTCTCTTCCAAAACGGCAGCGTCCCCGTCGACGCGCCCATCGAAATCACGTTCAATCAACCCGTCTCGGGCCCCTCGCTCGAAGCCGCCACCCGCGTATGGAACAACGGCAACCTCATCCCCATTTCTTTCACGCCGCTCGAATCGGGCCAGACGTGGCGTCTCACACCTGCCATGCCTTGGCTGCCCGGCTCACGTGTACGTGTCGAACTCGCGCCCACCCTTTACGGCGTCTCGGGCGCGCTCATGCAGAACGTCTATACGCTCGATTTCGCAACCGCGGCTCTGCCCGAAGCAACGCCCACGAGCGCGCTTACTGCCGTTGAATCGGCCGGGTCATGGGTCGACCTCCGCTTCGAGCATCCCATCACCACTCCGCCCGCGGAGCCCTTCGGCATTCGGCTCGGACAACGGCGCATCGCTTCCAGAATCGAGCGCATGGGCCGCGCCTGGTTCCGCGTTATTGCCGATGAACCGGTGAACCCGAAGCTCACCTACCACCTCATGGGCGGTCCCGGAACTGAATTTCCCTTCCGGTTCACCACGCACGCCACGCCGCCACTTGCCGCACGCGCCGCGCCGGAGACCGCAGCCCGCCTCGATTCGGATGGAATTGTCCGAATTTCACTCAATAGCGGCGTCCATGCCTTCTCAATCGATGAATCCGCGCTCGCTTTGTGGGACGAGATGGGCCATCCAATCCCGTATACGGCGCGGATCGCGGCCGATGGAAGTTCGCTAGAGGTCGAATACTACGGTCCGGCGAAGCCGTCGCGCGTTGTTCTGCTCGGGAACGAGATCGCAATTCAGAAAGCAGCCGCGCGTACACCCTAATCTCACGGCCGCAACTGCTCCCACTTTTGCAACCACGAGTTCCCGCAACCTGGCTTGCTACACTTCCCCCATGCCGTACACTTGGGGAGAACCGCCCACATTGGGCCAAGCGAATCCTCGCCATTCGGCATCGCTCGCCGTACCCTTCTTCGGCGTTACGGATATCGAAGCGTCCTTGCGTTTCTATGTGGACGGTCTCGGCTTTGTCCTCACCAACGAGTGGAGCCCCGATGGGCGCATCCGCTGGTGTTGGCTGGAACTCGACAAAGTAGCCTTCATGCTCCAGGAGTATTGGCTCGATGGCCGTCCGGCGGGCGCGCCGGAAGGACCATTAAGCCAAGGCGTATCCATCTGCGTCTTCTGCGAAGATGCACGCGCGATCTACCGCGACGTCACTTTGCGCGGCATCGCCGCCTCGCGACCCTTCGTCGGCAATGGCTTGTGGGTCACCACGGTCACCGATCCCGACGGTTACCGCCTCGTCTTCGAAAGCCCGACCAAAGTTCCGGAAGAGACACTCTACGACGGTGCCGCATAGCTGCTCGCCCACACATCAGCGGTTCGCGTAGACGGCCCTGGCCTCGCTAAACTGTCGCAGTACATGTGCCTTTTCCGCCGCCGTGCGCCACCAGGGCCACGCCTCGGCCATCTCCGTCAACCGGTCAATCCATCGCACGAAGTATTGCGCTGAGGCGGCATTCCGGATCGGTTTCCCCGCCACATACACACGAACCGCGTTGGTTGCCGCCTGTGGATACTCGCCGTCAAGCAGACGGTAGTTCTCGCCCTCCGCATAGAGAGAGAACCAAGCGCTCTCGTCCACGCGAATCCGTTCGCGAAAGGCCCCCACGCCCAGCGTCTTGTATACGGCCCCGTTACGGTAGAGCACGACGCGTGACAGGGGCGCGATCGAATGCACCGAGCCCTCCACGGTCAGCTCACCCGAGCTCTCCAAATCAATCTTCTCGCCCGGAAGCTTACCGTTCACGCGCAACTCCAACAGCGGACCCGTGCTGAAGTAAGTCCTCCCCGCGCGCACCGCCTCCAACCACGAAGCCAGTGAAAATCGCGAGCCTGTGTAGGCATAGGTCCGCACGCCTCCCACCAGCTTCGTTCGATGCAGGTTCGAAATCGAATCCTCGCCTCCCGTCGGCGTCACCGGAAAATCGTTGTTCAACGCGTGGTGCCAAACCAACAACGACGCCTTCGATGCGCTGGACCATTCCAGGCAATCGACCGTACCCAGCGCAACATCCACGGGGAACGCCTTGCCGACGCCGAGTTGCGCGTTCAACGGATCGCCGCTGCCCGCGAAGGCGTGGACATAGCCGTTGATCGCTCGCTGCGCCCGGGCCTTGCGGAACATGTCCGTATTGCTCGGATAAAGGCTTTCAATCGCGGTGCCTTCGTAGCCCGTGGTGAACGGCGATATCAGATGTTCCTTCAGCCCCAGGAAGAACACGTGACCATAAAACGGCGGCCGGTACTCTTCGCCGTAGTGAATCGTATCGGTGTCTTTGCCGAAGAACTGGTGGTCGAGAATGCGGTTGTCCTTGTTGGCAACCAGGTTCATGATCGCGTCCATACCCTCGGCATCGGCCATGAACCGCAAATTCTCGGGTGTGTTGTGGAGATTGCCGCCGTAGTTCATGTGAACGTGCGTGGAGGCGCTGTACCATCCCGAGGCGGCGGGGTTAGCGATGCGCTTAAGCCGGATCTCTGCCTCTATCTCGCGGTTCGCGCCCGCATTTACGGACACTGCGGCCGGTTGGTAGTCGAATCCATGCACGGCCTCGATCGTCATGGCGCCTGGCGGCACGTCCACTGTGTACTGTCCCTTCGTGTGAAACGTGTGGATCGCAGCGTTGCCCAACCGCGAGTACGATTCGAGCGGTGGATAGAACTTGCCGTCTGAGGCAATGCCGTGAATGCGAGTGGGCAACAGCGCACCGGTGGCATCGTCCACCACGCGCACGGACAGACGGCCCATCGGGCGTTTCCATTTCCGCGAGGTGATCTCAATTTTGCGCCGCTTCCCGCCATACGTCTCCAGCAGCCAAAGCTGCGGCAGGCCGCCCTCATTGGCGATATAGGCGATCGTTTCCCCGTCCGGCGACCACCGTGGATGAAAGTGGTCATATGCTCCGAACGTCAGCTTGTACGGTGCGCCGCCGGCGAGCGGCGTCACATACAAGTTGTTGAACTGATCCGCCGCGCCGGCCGTCGACGAGTAGACGATTCGCTTCCCGTCGCGCGAAACATCTGGCCGCGTGCGATAGAGTGTCTGTTCGCGCAGCACCGGCGTGGCACTCCAGTCCGCTCGCGGCTCCGACGGCATTCTCCACACATCGCCCGAGCCCAACGAAACGCCGCGATTGGAGACAAAGACGATCTCTCTCCCGTCGGGCGTCCAGGCTGGCTGCGTGTGTATATCCCAGGCGCTGAAGTAGAGCCGGTCGCGCGGATATCGATTGTCCCGCGTCAACGCCTCTTCCGTACCCACCCAATTGCCTCTTTGAATCGCGCGCACAAAGACGTTGAAGTTTCCCGTGGGCTTCGTGGAAACGTAGGCAAGTTTCTTCCCATCCGGTGAAAATACCGGATCGAGATACATCGTCTCGCCGCTGGTGAGCGCGCGCGTTTCCCCGGTTGCCACATTGAGGATCTCAAGCTGGATCGAGCGCGCGTCGTCGTCAGCCGTGTAGAGCAGCCATTTACCATCGGGTGACCACGCGGGAGACGAATGATACGACTTCCCGTACGTGATCTCCGTAGCCGCGCCGCTGGCCGGGTCAACGCGCCAGATGGATCCATGCATCGCCACCGCAATCGATCGCCCGTCGGGCGACCATGCCGGCGCCCATGGCGTTGTCGAGGGCGCCGGGGGAATGTAGTAGTTGTGCATGTACTGGCCGCCTTGCTTTGCGGCCGGATACACACGCTGCGCGCCCAGCGGATGAACCGCGGTCAACAGGATCAATGCGAGCAGGATGCCGTTGCGTTCCGCCATGTTCGAGCCAGTATATTCCTATGCGCCCGAACAGGGCCTGCCGGGCGCCCCATTTCGCGCGCGCCGCAAGCCAGTCGAATACCCTCCCCTGCGTCCACCGATGGAAACGGTTTAAATCCTCCGGGATGTCCAAAGGTGAAGCCTCCGGTTTTCCCGCCGCGGTCCCATGTTTTCGCCCCCTCTGCGACGC
>CAYUZM010000199.1:0-8417 GCA_964449665.1 uncultured Solibacteraceae bacterium | reverse complement strand
TCCGTTTGCCCGGGAAATCGAACAGACTCAACTCACCAATGGCCTGAGGGTCATCTCTGAGTACATGCCGCACGTGCGCAGCGTGGCGGTGGGAATTTGGATCAACTCCGGTTCGCGGCGCGAAGAGGGAGCCGAGAACGGCATCTCGCATTTCATTGAGCACATGGTGTTCAAGGGGACCGAGACGCGTTCGGCCGAAGCGATTGCGCGCGAGATGGACGGGTTGGGCGGGCATCTGGACGCCTACACGGGCAAAGAGCTGGTGAGCTTCAACGCGAAAGTGTTGGACGAGCATCTGCCGCAGGCGTTCGAAGTGCTGGCGGACATGGTGCTGAACCCGGTGTTCCGCGACGACGACATCGAGAAAGAAAAAGGCGTCATTCTCGAAGAGCTGAAGATGGAAGCCGATTCGCCGGAGTACCAGGTGCACGAGGCGTTTCTGAGCAACTTCTGGCACGGACATCCGCTGGGGCAATCAATATTAGGGACGAAGGAAACGATCACCGGCTTCACGCGCGGGATGATCGACACCTATTGGCGGCGCGTCTACACGCCGGCGAACATCATCGTGACGGCGGCGGGGCATGTGCGGCATGAGGAGATTGTGGCGCTGGCGGCGAAGTATTTCGACCGGCTCGCGCCGGGTCCGGCGCTGGATACGCAGCCGCCGCCGGAACCGCAGGCGCCGGTGTTGACCAAGCGCAAGAATTCGCTCGAGCAGGTGCACCTGATCATGGGCGTGCCGTCGTATCCGGCGGCGCATCCGAACCGGTTTGCGGCGTACACGATGAACACGCTGCTGGGCGGGACGATGAGTTCGCGGCTATTTCAGAACATTCGCGAGCAGCGCGGGCTGGTGTATTCGGTGGGTTCGGAGGCGAGCAGCTACAAAGACTCGGGCTATCTAAGCGTGTATGCGGGCACGTCGCGGCAGTCGCTGGAAGAAGTGATCGGGCTGGTGCTGGAGGAGTTCCGCAAGTTCAAGAACGAACTGGTGGGCGAGGAAGAACTGCGGCGGGCGAAGAACCATTTGAAGGGCTCGCTGATGCTGGGGCTGGAGTCGACGTCGAGCCGGATGAGCAATCTGGCGCGGCAGCAGATTTACTTCGGGCGGTTCCCGACGCTCGATGAGCTGTTGGAGAACATTGAAGGCGTGACGCCGGAGCAGATGCGCGACGTGGCCAACGAATTTTTCCAGCCATCGAAGATCGGGTTGGCGGTGCTGGGGCCGCTCACGGGCGTACGGATCAAACGGACACAATTGGTTTGCTAGCGCGCGCTTCGCATGTTCGTTGGGCTGCCGTGGCGTGGATGTTCGCCGCGCAACTGGTGGCCTACGATTTCACGGCGCTGAAGCCGCAAGGGCACGTGAGCGATTTCGCGGGCGTGATCGACGCCGGAACCAAACAACAACTGGAGAGCTACTGCATGCGTGTGAAGGACGCGACCGGCGCCGAGATTGCGCTGGTGACGATTCCGACGCTGCACGGCGAACCGCCGGAGGACGTGGCGAACCTGCTTTATCGCACCTGGGGCGTGGGCGTGAAGGGCAAGGACGAGGGCGCGCTGCTGCTGTTGAGCGTGAACGACCGGCGCAGCAGGCTTGAAGTGGGCTACGGGCTGGAGCCGATTATTCCCGACGGATTCGCGGGCTCGTTGCTGCGCGAGATGCGGCCGGCGCTGCGGTCGAACCAGTATGGCGATGCCTTTGTGGTGGCGGCGCGGACGCTGGGCAACCGGATTGCGGCGGCGAAGAATGTGACCATCGCCGATACGCCGGAGCCGCGCCGGCGGCATGAGCCGGAGGGCATTCCGTGGCCGGTGGTGATTCCCATTGGCCTGTTCGTGCTGTTTCTGCTTTCGAACCGGGGCCGTGGGGGCCGCGGCGGGTTCGGCGGGTTTCCGTTTATCTTCCCGATGGGCGGAGGAGGTTGGGGCGGGTCGTCGCATGGCGGCTTCGGCGGCTATGATTCCGGCGGCGGGTTTGGCGGATTTGGGGGCGGCGATTCCGGAGGCGGAGGCGCATCGAGCGACTGGTGATGACGATGAACAAAGACCTGGAACAACTCACGGAGCGGCTCACCAAATGCTTTGGCGGCGATTTGGTGTCTGTCGTGTTGTACGGTTCGGCCGCGGGCGAGGATTTCCACTTGCGCTTCTCCGATTTCAACGTGCTGTGCGTGGTGCGCGCGGTGACGCCGGGCGTTCTGGAAGACGCCGAGCCGGTGATGCGCTGGTGGCGCGAGAAGGGGAATCCGGCGCCGCTGCTGTTGGGCGAGGAGGAGGTGAAGACCTCCACCGATTGTTTCCCCATTGAGTTTCACGACATGCTGGAGCGGCGGCGCATCCTGCACGGGGCCGACGTCATCGAAGGGTTAGAGATCGACGATTCGTTTTACCGCGCACAGGTGGAGCATGAGCTGCGCGCGAAGATGCTGCGGCTGCGCACGAAGGCGGCGGGGGTGTTGTTCGACCGCTCGCTGTTGTTGAAACTGATGGCCGATTCGGTGACGACGTTTCTCGTACTGGCGCGGCACGCGTTGAAGTTGGGAGGGCTGGCCGCGCCGATCGCCAAGCGCGAAGTTACGGCGGCGCTGCGGCAATCGCTGGCGCTCGATACGGCGCCGTTTGAGACGCTGCTAGACGTGCGGGAAGAGAAAGCGCCGGGCTCGCTGGATGCGCGGGCGGTGTTCGCGGCGTATCTGAGCAGCATTACGCACTTGGTAGACTTCGTTGACGGCCTGCGAAAATAAGGAGAGTCCCATGAAAACCACGATTGGAATTATTCTGGCAGTCCTTGTGCTTGGCGCACTTGTGATCGGCGGAAGTTTGGTTGGCACGCGGAACGACCTGGTGACGCAGCGCGAAGCGGTGCGCGGAGCATGGTCGCAGGTGGACGTGGCCTTGCAGAGGCGCGCCGATCTGATTCCGAATCTTGTGGAGACGGTGAAGGGATTCGCGTCGCAAGAGAAGGAAGTGATCGGCAAGGTGACTGAAGCGCGGGCGGCGATGATGGGCGCGCGGTCGCCGCAGGAGCGGATTGCGGCCAACTCGCAGCTCGAAGGAGCGCTGAGCCGGCTGATGGTGGTGGTGGAGAACTACCCGCAACTGAAATCGAACGAGAATTTCCTGCGCTTGCAGGATGAACTGGCAGGGACGGAGAATCGCATCGCCGTGGAGCGCCGCAAGTACAACGACACGGTGCAGAAGTATAATACGTCGATCGAGCTGTTCCCGAATAATATCGCTGCGTCGCTGTTCGGCTTTGCCCGCAACGACGCATATTTCCAGACAGAACCGGCCAAACGGGATGCACCGGCGGTGAAGTTCTAGGCCGAGTGTGTCCGGCACGATGGTTCTGAAGAATTGGGCAGAAGAGGATTTATGAGCGCGGAAATTTTTCGTAATTACATCAACGGCGAATATGTAGACAGCGAGTACTTCGAGAATCGCAATCCGGCGAACACCGATGAAGTGGTGGGTTTGTTCGGGAAAGCGACGGCGGCCGATGTAGCCAGGGCGGCGGAGGCGGCGCAGGCGGCGTTTCCGGGCTGGGCCAACATGGCGGCACCGGCGCGCGGGGCGCTGCTGTTCAAGGTCGCCGACATTCTGGAGAAGAAGTTCGATCAGCTTGGCGCGGAGATGACGCGCGAAGAGGGCAAGACGCTGCCCGAAGCCAAGGGCGAGGTGCGGCGGGCGATCAACATCTTCCGCTACTTTGGCGGCGAGGGTTCGCGCATGCCGGGCATGGTGGTGCCGAGCGAACGCGACCGCGTGCACATGTTCGCCATCCGCAAGCCGATTGGCGTGATCGGGCAGATCAATCCTTGGAATTTCCCGATTGCGATTCCGGCGTGGAAGCTGGCTCCGGCGTTGATCGCGGGCAACACGGTGCTGTTGAAGCCGGCCTCGGTTTCGCCGCTCAGTTCGTGGCGCATTGTGGAAGCGTGCCATGAAGCGGGCATTCCGAAGGGCGTGGTGAACTTCCTCTCCGGATCGGGCGCGACGATTGGCGCGGCCATTGTGAGCGCGCCGCAGGTGAAGGCGATCAGCTTTACGGGGTCGTGCGACATCGGCAACTGGATTCACAACGAAGCGTCGAAGCGGCGCATCCGCATTCAGCTCGAGATGGGCGGAAAGAATCCGACCATCGTGCTGGCCGATGCCGATTTCAATTCGGCGGTGGAGAACGTGGTGAACGCGGCGTTCTTTTCGACGGGCCAGAAGTGCACGGCGACGAGCCGCGTGATTGTCGAAGACGCGATCTACGACAAGTACGTCGAGGCGATTGTGGCGCGCACGAAGAAGCTGAAAGTGGGCAACGGCATGGAGCCGGGCATCGACATCGGTCCGGCGGTGGACCAGGGCCAGCTCGACACGAACCTGCGCTACATCGAGATCGGGCGCAAGCAAAACGGCGAGCCGTTGTGCGGCGGCAAGCGGATTACGGGCGGCGCATTCGACAAGGGCTTTTTCGTGGAGCCGACGATTTTCGGCGATGTGAAGGAGACCGACACGCTGGCGCAGGAAGAGGTGTTCGGGCCGGTGCTGGCCGTGATGCGCGCGAAGGATTTCAACGACGCGATGCGCATTGCGAACAACATTCCGTTTGGGCTTTCGGCGTCGGTGCAGACGACGAACGTGAGCCGCGTGTTCGACTTCGTCTACGGCATGGAGGCGGGCCTTCTGACCGTGAATCTGCCCAGCGCGGGCGTTGAATACCAGTTGCCGTTTGGCGGCACGAAGGATTCCAGCTTCGGACCGAAGGAACAGGGTCCGGCGGCGCTTGAGTTCTACAGCGACTGGAAGACTATTTACCTGAAGTATTAAGCGAGCAGACCAGCAGCCAACATGAAACTAGGACAAGTGAATTGGAGCGGCCGCGTAACCGCCGCGATCTTCGAAGATGGCCAGGCGCGCGTGATCCCGTACTACACGCTGCAGGAGTTGATCCGCAGGTGTGAAGTGCAGGGCGAGGAGTTGACCTCGCTCGCCGGGCGGCTCGCGTCGAAGCACAGCCAGGAGTTGGAGCCGGTGCTTCCGGTGCATCCGAGTGAAGTGTGGGCGTGCGGCTGTACGTATGAAACGAGCGCGAGCTTTCGCGACGCCGAGCACGGCACGCGCGAGGGCTTCTACGCCTATGTCTACTCACAACCGCGGCCGGAGAGCTTCTTCAAGGGCACGGCGCGGGTGTGTGTGGGACCGGGGCAGGCGATTGGCATTCGTCCCGATTCGAAGTTCACGGCACCGGAGCCGGAGCTTGCGGTGCTGCTGGGGGCGGGCGGGAAGATTCTTGGTTACACGCTGGCGAACGATGTTTCGGCGTGGGATATCGAGAAGGAGAATCCGCTCTACCTTCCGCAGTCGAAGGTTTATAACGCCTGCTGCGCGCTGGGTCCCTACATTGTGACGCCGGACGAGCTGACCAATCCGTACGACCTCGATATGCACTGCACGATTGAACGCGCGGGCGAGACGCTGTTCTCCGGTTCGGTGAACACGTCGAAGCTGCACCGCAAAATCGAGACGCTGGTGGAGTATATTTTCCTGGCGAACGCGGTGCCGAGCGGCAGTGTGTTGTGCACGGGCACGGGCATCATCGTGACGGAGAAGGACGCGCTGGCAGCGGGGGATATCGTTTCGATCTCGGTGGCCGAGATTGGGACGCTGTCGAATACGGCGCAGATCGTGCACTAAGAATCAGCGCGGCGTAAGTGCGCGCCTAGCGACCACCACCACACACCGCCGGCGATGAGAGCGGCCGCGCAAATCGACAGGCGAATTACAGCCAGGCGATTCTCCGCGCGGCTGTCTCTACCGACAATCAGTTTCCTGACGTCGATGCGAGAGCCCGGTGCCCCTTCATTGAGAGCGAGCGCAATCGCCTTGGCTGAGGCAACCGCATCCTCCCTGCTCGTATGGTCGAGGAAGGTGTGAATCTGTTCACCGTTTTGTGTCTCGATGCCTGTTAAGTAGTCGATAGAAACCGGTTCGCCGTTGTCATCGGAAGGCGCCGTAACAACGTAATAGTAGACGAATGCAATTTGGCTGCGCGGAATCGTGACGGTAGGCCGCACAGGAATGGGCCCATTCACCCTGCGAAAGTACTCGGGCGTGACGATCAAGGTCCGATTGTTGAGCAGGAACGCGAGAGTGGCGTAGACCAACACGCCATACAGGGGTGTCAGGACATGGCTTGACCGGCTGTTGGTCAAACTCGAGCTCTGTAGTCCTTGACTGAGCACCCAACCGAAACCGCCGGCAATGGCAACAACGATGGCGCAGTGCCACCACTTGGCGAGCCGCCACGACATGCGCAGTTGCGGCACTACGACTCCAGATCGGTGATGAGTTCCTTGGCGCGGTCGTAGAGCATCCCGGTGTCGCTGGAGCAGCCGAGGAAGCGCATGCCGCGGTCCTGCCAGAAGTGGGCCATCTTGAGGGTGCGGGTTTGTGTGCCGGGGGCGATGCCGCGTTTGTTGCAGCTTTCCTTGATGGCTTCCATGGCGTCGACGACGAGCGGCGATTGAAATTCGCCGGGGACGCCGAGGGAGATGGAGAGGTCGGCGGGCCCGATCATGACGGCGTCGATGCCGGGCACCGAAAGCAGCTCTTCGCGGGCGTCGAGCGCCTTCTTCGTTTCGATCTGCAGCACGACCATCGTGTGTTCGTTGAGGTTGTCGATCATCTCGGGCATGGAGAGCGCCTGGTGATCGAAGTGGAAGGCGTTCAAGCCGAAGCCGCGAATGCCCACGGGCGGGAACTTGCACCAACTCACGGCGCGTTCGAGTAGTTCGGGCGATTCGACGCGAGGGAAGATGATGCCTTGCGCGCCGACATCGAGGTAGCGGGCGACGAGCGAGTATTGGAGATCGGCCACACGGAGGATGGGCGCGAAGTTGTAGGTGGGGGCGATGCGGCAGAGGTCCTGGACGGTTTCGAGATCGAAGCCGCCGTGTTCGCAATCGACGAAGGCCCAATGGAAGCCGGCCTGGGCGAGGATGCGGAGGACGTCCTGGGAACGGAACTGTCCGAAGTTGGTGCCGTATTGAACCTTGCCCTCTTTGAGGGCGCGTTTGACGTGGTTGACCATGGGAAAGGGTCAGCGTATCAGATTGGGGTGGGTGAGGGGCTTGTGGCGGTGCGGGTGTGGCGGTGAGGGGTGGCCGCGCGCTCTTAGGTATTGGATTTGGCCGTGCGTTTGGTTCGAACTTCCCAGCCGAGTTCATTGGCAAGCTTGCGGACGTAGAGCTTCTTCGCCCTCAGTTCCTCCTGTGGGTCTCGCTTTTTGCGTCTCAAGGGGCGATCGGCCGAAGCGGCTTCGACGATCTTGACTCGAACTTCGTCGCCGGTTCTGAGACGCCGATCACTCCATAGGACGTGTTCCCCGGTCTTGCCGACGAGACCATCGACCTTGAGGTCTAGGTGGTTCCAGTCCTTGCGGGCAATACCGGTGATGAACGCTGTGAGTACACCGTCCTCGCCGATGCCTGCGACGCATAGACGCTTTCCGTTCAAATGAACTTCGAATGCGCGCATGGCGTTCTCCTATTCCGCTACGGCGTAACGATGATGTGGTCGGGACAATCGAGACAGATGTGATGGGCGAGGCGGTCGACGAGATCGAGGCCGTGGTGGGCGAGGAACGGGAGGATGGTGTAGAAGCGCTCTTGCAGATGTTTGTGCGGGAAGAGGAGGCCTTCGAGGTAGGCGGTTTCGGCGGCGGCGCGGGTGTCGCGGCGGAGGGCTTCGCGGGCGGCTTTGGCTTCGATTTTGCCGAGCTGGTGGAAGATCTTGGCGCGGCTTTTTTGGAAAGCAGCTTCGAGCGAGCTGTCGAGGGCGATGAGTTCGGAGTCGAGCGAGGCCATGGCGGCGGTCATGTCGGCGCGCGTGGTGGCGAAGCGTTCATTCAGCTGTGGGGGAATGAGCTTGTTCGCGATGCGTTCGCGCAACGGAGCGGGGCCATCGAAGAAATCGGGGAGATGGAGCGAATAGCGCTCCATGAGTTTGGCTGCGCGCGCATCGAGCAAGGTGAAGCCGGCGCGCGGCATGACGAGCGGGAAGCGGCCGAGGAGTTTGCGGTAGATGACTTCGCTTTGCGCAAGGTAAGCAAGCTCGGCGGGACCACCGACGTAGGCGATGGTGGGCAGCAGGTAGTCCTGCATGACGGGGCGCAGCAGGGCGTTGGGCGAAAGCTCGGCGGCGCGGGTTTGCAATTCAGCGGGGGTGAACTTGCGGCCGCCGGCGGCGGTGTAGTGCGAGGCGTCGCGGCGGAGCGTTTGGCGTTCGCCGTTTTCGAGCAGGAAGAAGAGCGAGGTCTTGTCTTCGACGTGAACCTGGGCGTGATAGCCGGGGTCGGCGAGCATCCGATTGCGTTCGGCGAACGCCTGCGTGAGATCCGCGATGCCGTGAACAAG
>CAYUZM010000198.1:0-8419 GCA_964449665.1 uncultured Solibacteraceae bacterium | reverse complement strand
TCTTCGCGGCTCAACTCGCGCATGCCGGGGTTGAACAGCCATCCGCCGGTGGCAGGTTCGGGCGCGGCGTTGGCGGCCGAAGCGGGGGTGAAATCGCGGTAGGCGTGCCCTTTTTCGAAGATGGACCATGCGGCCTGGCGGTGGAGGTCGAGGCGATCGGACTGGCGATAGAACTCGTCCCAGCCCAACTCCAGCCATTCCAGGCCTTCGTAGATGGAGTCGAGCGAGGTTTGGGTGGTGCGCTGGACGTCGGTATCGTCGATGGGCAGAACCACGACGCGGCCATTACGGCGGGCGGGCAGCCAGTTGAAGATGAAGGTTCGAGCACCCCCAATGTGAAGGTAGCCTGTGGGCGAGGGGGCAAAACGGACACGTATCATGCGGGGAATTCTCCAGGATAGCGTACGGGGGCGGCGGGGTTGCTGGAGGAGGGGTTCGGACCTGATAGTGATGGGCGGGCGTACTCTTTGGATGAAGGCGGGGTAGGACCAAACCAGCTCCGGCAGCTCAGATTTGTGCTGGTGGTGGAGGAGGCGGCGGAGGAGGCGGGCACCTCGTGGCGCAACCATAGACACTCAGCAGAGCCACAAAGACCAAGAGGCGCACCAAATAAGAGGCGCGCCTCGCGCGGATTACCGATAGCGGCACAAGTAGTAGGGTACAAAAATCGAGCGCCGAGAACTCGAAATCAATTTGCGCCCACCGCTACCCCTCGTTCTGCATCGCCTGAATCAGCGCCTTGATGTAACCGTAGGCGTAGGAGAACGCCTGGTTGCCGCCGGGATCGTCGGGGTGGCCGGGCATGTGGTCGGGCATCATCATGTAGGGGTAGCCGACCTCTTTGTACACCTTGATCGCCTTGTAGAAGTTCACGTCGCCTTCGTCCGGATAGGTCTCGACGAACTTGTCCCGCTTACCGCGGATGTTGCGGAAGTGAACGTTGAAAATCTTCTTCTTCTGGCCGAAGTAACGGATGACGTCGCCGATCTCTTTGTTGGGGTCCTGCAGCATTTCGCTGACGGTGCCCTGGCAGAAGTTGAGGCCGTGATAGGGGCTCTCTTTGATCGAGATGAACTTCTTCAGACCTTCGACGGTGCCAAGAACGCGGTCCACGCCGCGGAAGCCGGAAGGCGGCACGCCGGGGTCGTGCGGGTGGCAGGCCATGCGCACCTTGTATTCATTGGCGACGGGAATGGCGCGGTCGAGGAAGTACGTGATGCGCTCCCACATGACCGGCGCGGGCGACGGCCCGGCTTCGGTGAGCGGCGGGTCTTGTTTGGCCTTGCTCAAGTCCCATTCGCGAGCGGAGACGCCGCCGCGTCCAGGCACGCGGCCGGAAGTAAGCACGCCGAGGATGGACATGTTGTATTTGACGGCGGGCAGGCCGGCCTTGGCGCAGTTGCGCAGCGACATGCAGACGTTGTCGATGGCCTTGTCGCGCTCGGGGCTCTTGCCCATCATGATCGACGGGTTGGCCGCGCGGCCGATGTAGGAAGAAGCCAGTCCGTTGATCTCCGACATCATCAGCTTGATGCCGAACTTGGCGCAGAGTTCGGCCTGCTTCTCGATATCGGCCACCTCCATGTAGCCGTTGGGGCCCATCGGAACCATGCCGCAGACATCTTTCACGCCGCTGCGGGCGAGAAGGGCGAGATGCTTTTCATTGATGGGGCCGCGCTGGCAGCCGACCACCATCACGGCTTTGCCGGGCTTGTAATCGGTACGGGGATCGGTGACGCCGGGACCATGCGCGGACATGGGCGCTGCGGCGGCAGCCAGAGCCGACGAGGAGGCGAGGAATTGACGTCTATTCATGCTGAGGCAGCATATCAGAACGGCAGCGCCAACTGGGGGACCTCGGGCGAGGCGGTCATAAAGCCGGTGCGTTCTGGCAATCCTGCCTTGCGGCGCGCCGCGCGCACGCGCCCGGCAATGCGTTCGGCATAGTCTCCGCGCAGGTAGGCATCGCGCGAAAAGCGCTGTTCGTACTTCTTCAACAGATGCGGAAAGCGTTCGGCCAGAAACGGCAGAAAGACGCGCAGCGCGCACGGCATGAGAAAAACTCCATGCGCGGTGAAGGACGACGCGCCCGCGCGAGCGGCGGCGCAGGCAACGGCTTCCACCTCGCTCTCGTTGATGTGCGGCATCACGGGCGAACACTGCACGCCCGTGCGGATGCCGGCGCGGGCGAGGGTCCGCACTGCCTGAAGCCGCAGTTCGGGCCTCGGCGCGCGTGGCTCCATGGCGCGAGCCAAATAGTAGTCGAGCGTGGTGACGGTCATCCCCACGTGCAGCCAGTGCCGCGCGTGTACTTCGGCGAGCAGTTCCACGTCTCGGGCCACAAGGTCGGACTTCGTGGTGAGGAATACCTTGTGGCCGCTTGTATCGGCCAGGGCGCGCAGAATGCGGCGCGTGAGCCCGTAGCGGCGCTCGGCGGGCTGATACGGGTCGGTCGCCGTGCCGATGGCGATGGATTCGCCTCGCTTCACGCGCGCCAGATCGCGCCGGAACATATCGAGCGTGAATTGTTTGGCGAAGATGAGGTTCTCGAAGTCCGCGCTTTCGCGCAGTTCCATGAACTCATGCGTGTAGCGGGCGTAGCAGTACTTGCAGCCGAACTCGCAGCCGCGATAAGGATTGATGGTCCAAGAAAACGGCGCCTTGGCGCTGGTACAGCGGTTCAAGACGCCGCGAGTAGGGAGTGTTCTGTAGTCGACCGCGCGCTTGGCTTCGAGGAGTTGCCCCTCCGAGGCCAAGCGCGCGATGCCGATGAGAACGGACACTACCCATATTCGCCAATTGTTCGCTTAGTGTCAATATTTACACTAAGAGAATTTTCAGTGCACCAGAGTGATCTTCTGCACCTTCACGGACGCCGACTTGTCGTCGTCCGTGAGACCGAAGTTGAGGAAGTCGGTCGCCTGGGTGACGCGGAGCGTGCCGGGCAGTTTCTTGGTGACGAACTTGCCGCCGGTGCCTTCGATGACGCCTTCCACCTGGCCCACGGGTTGCGCGCCGCGAATGTCGGCAGAGATACGGAACTTGCTGCCCGCGGCGGCGTTGTCGCAGGCGTACGTGATCTCGACCGAGTAGTTTCCGTCGAGCGCCTTGTACGGGTACCACCACAGCGCGTTTGATTCCTGGGCGAACTTCTTGAAGTTGGTCGCGCTGGTGGTGGCCCAGTCGTAGCGCACCTCTTCGCCGCGCAGGCGCGATTCCCAGGCGTTGAGATCGAGGCGGGCTGGGATGACGCCGGCGCGATGCGTCGCGGCGATGCGCGGCGTTTGGTCGGCGAGGTTCACAACGAGCACGCTATCGTTGGCGTCGACGGCCTTCGCGGGAAGCGTGAACGTGACTTTGCCGGCCGCTTGGGTGAATTTCACAGCGGCCTTGTTCGCCAGGAACGACGCGCCGGTGACCTTGCTGTCGAGCCCTTCGACCGTGAGCGACGTGCCGGGCCAGTTGAGGATGTGCAAGTAGAGCTTGCCCGGTTTCGCGGTGGCGCGCCAGGTGATCCCGTTCACCGCGAACGGGCTGGGCGTGGTTCCGTAGATCGACTCGCCGTTCACCTTGATCCAGGCGCCGATGGTGCGCAGAATGTTCTGGCTCGCTTGCGGAATGACGCCTTCGGCCGTGGGACCGACGTTGAGCAGATAGTTGCCGCCCTTGCTCGCGACATCGGCGAGTTTGGCGATAAGGTCGCGCGAGTCCTTCCAATTGTTGTCGTTCTTCTTGAAGCCCCAGGTATCGTTGAGCGTGGCGGGAACCTCCCACTTGCCGTCCTTTGTATAGACCTGCAGCGGGATGGCGTTGTCGCCGGTTTGCATGTAGTCGTGGCGGCCATGTCCAATGCGGCTGTTGATAAGGCACGAAGGCTGCAGCGACTTCACCATCGCGCGCAGATCGGTCACTTGCTTCACGGAGAGCAGGCCGGGCGTGTCGAACCAGATGAGCGAGAGTTTCCCGTAGCCGGAGAGGATCTCCTTCACCTGAGGGAACACCTTCGTTTCGAGATACGGCTGAGCGTCGCGCTTTTCGGAGAAGTCCCAGTTGTTGCCGCGGCCGCCGGCTTCGTGCCAGTCCTGATCCTGCGAGTAGTAGAAGCCGAAGCCGATGTTGCGCTGCGCGCAGGCGGCGGAGAGGTCCTTCATCGGGTCGCGGTGGAACGGCGTGGCATCGACGATATTGTAGGGCGACGCCTTCGAACCGTACATGGCGAAGCCGTCGTGGTGCTTCGAGGTGATGACCAGGTACTTCATTCCCGCGTCGGCGGCGAGTTGCGCCCAGTCGTTGGCGTTGAACTTCACGGGGTTGAACTGCTTCGCCAGGCCCTCGTACTCCTTGACGGGGATGCGTTCGCGGAACATGATCCACTCGCCGATGCCGCGCACGTATTTGCCTTTCCATTCGCCGGCGGGCAGGGCGTAGAGTCCCCAGTGAATGAACATGCCGAACTTGATGTCGTCGAAGTTTTGAAGCGCCTTCGCCGTGGCCGGATCGGGCGCGGTTTGAGAGTAGAGAGGAACGGCCGCCAGCAGCGCGGCCAGTAACGCGACAGGTTTCATGAGAGCACCTTTCGCGGAGCAGTGTATCACCAATAGTTAGCGCGAAAGTATGGGTGAATCGAGTAGAGGCAAATCGAGAAGGGTGACCTCGGGCCGGCACCCCAAACGCACGCCGCCGACGTTGCCCACGCCGCGCGTGGTGTAGATGTAGCGGTCGTCGAGACGGTTGAGCCCGGCAATGTAGCGCCGGTCGCGAACCGGGGCATAGCGCGGACCTTCGAACGGGATCATCACCTGCCCGCCGTGCGTGTGGCCGCACAGGGTCAACTGCCACAGGTAGGGCCGCAGCAGTTCATTGGCGTCGGGGTTGTGGCAGAGCACGAGGGTGGTGAGGCCGGGCGCGACCGCTTGAAACGCGCGCGCGGCGTCGGCCTCGCGCGACCAGTAGTCGCCCACGCCCACAAGGTTCAGGCGGCCATGCGGCAGTTCGAGCACGCGGGAGCGGTTATGGAGCAGTTCGATGTGGGCGTCTTCCAGAAGGCGATCCATGGCGCGGTGATCGTCGTAGCCGCCGCGTTGGGCGGACCAGAAGCCGCCGTCGTGGTTGCCCAGCACGGCGAAGGTGGGCTTGGCCTCGCTCAGGCGGCGGAGCACGCGGGCGTAGCGCGAGACATCACTTTCGAGGCCTTCGGTAACGAAGTCGCCGGTGAGGCAGACAAGGTCGGGGTTCTGCGCCAGTCCCTCGCCGATGGCGCTTTCAATCAATGACCAGGGCACGCACCAGGAGGCGTGCAGGTCGCTCAGGTGCAGAATGCGGGCCGTTGCGCAGCGCGTGGTCGCGAGCGGCACCATGGTGCGCGTCACATCCAGCCAGCGCGGTTCGAACACGGTGGGGTAGGCCACGCCGGAGGCAGCGGTGGCGCATCCCATTCCGAGCATGCGGCGGCGGGTGAGCACGGGTCCAGCTTCTATTGTGCATGGGTGTAGCCGAGGGCGAGGACGAAGTGGAGCGAGTGGTCCTGCGCGCGGACTATGCCGAGATCGTAGGGGCGGCGTTCGTAGAGGGCGAAGCGCAGCTCGGGGCGGAGCCGGAGCGGGCCATGCGACCACTCAACGCCGGCGCTGGCCGCGAGGCCGAGGGCGGTGCGCGAAATGGAGGCTCCGGAGAGGCGGAAAGGGGCCGTGGTGGCGCCCGTGATCCATTCAACGTGGCTGGCGCGGCGGATGGCGGGGCCGACGCCGAAGACCGGGCGCAACGCGCGCGTGGGCATGGGCAGAAACTTCGCGAGCAGTGGCGCTTCCCACAGGTTGCCGCGGATGGACTCGTATGAGACGAAACCCCGATAGTCGGTCGTGTCGGAGTGGCCGAATCGCCTTGTGAGGAAGCTCGCTTCGAGCGAGAAGCGGCGGCTGAGGTTCCGTGCGATATACGCGCCGTAGGAAAAGCGGCGTGTGGGGGCGTCGATGGAGCGGGAGAAATCGGAGGTGAAGTATTCGACCTCGGTGGTCGCCAGCAGCGGAACGCCGGCAAGGACGCCGAACTCGAAGGAGCGCAAGCCAATGGGCAGCGCGGGCATGGTCTGGTCGCGCGGCGCGTAGGCGATGGTGAGAAGTGCATCGAGTTGCGTGCGGTTCAGGCGCGAGCCCGAGGGCATGCCCGATGTGCGTTCGGTGTCCCAGTAGGTAAGCCGGAGGCCGGGCGCGAGGCGCAGCGCGCCTACGGGGAACTCGACGCCCGCGCCGATCGCCCCTCCGATGCTGGTGCGGCGATCGAAGGAGGCGGGAGCAGTGGTGTCGAACGGTTCGGTCACCGTGGTTGTGGGCGGCGGGAAGAACGTGGTGAGCGTGCGCGTGCCGGTTTCGCGCAGCCCGGCGATGCGGCGCAGAACGGGACCGGCGGCGAGTGTGAGGTGCGTGTCTTGCACCAGGCGCACACGCGATTTGGCGAGGAAGGGAAACTCCCAGGCGTGGCCGGTGGTGGAGGAGACGATGTCGGCGCGTGGTCCGCTGATGAACGCGCCGCCGGAGGAGGCGGAATCGAAGCCGAGACGCTTGTAGAGGAAGCCCGTTTCCAGGGCAAGCGGTCCGGCGAGGTGGAACTCGAATGATAGTCCGAAGGTATAGCGGCGGGCGGCGGAGTCGACGCGCGAGAAACCGCCCCGGCTCCCGATCTGCGTGTCGAGAATTGGCGAGGTGAGCGGCACGCCGCCCGTAACGCCAATGTGAATCTGCGCGGGGGCAAGGGCGGCAAAGAGTAGCGCGACGCTAGAAGAGTGTGCCCAGGAACGCCACCACCTTCGGCCACTGTTGGATGAAGCCGAGGCTGGAGATGCCGATATAGAAGACGGCGCAGGCAATGAGGCCGCACTGCGCGAGCAGCCCGGGCTTGAGTTCCGGCGGAAGCAGCCGCCGCAGAACAAAGAGCGTATGCAGCGCGGTAAAGCCAAGCGCGAAGTTCCACATAACGCCGGTGGCGATGGCGAGCACAAGCGGATTGGGCGTGATGCGGAGCGCCACCAGCCCCCAGAGGAAGTAAACGCCGAGGATCGTGTAATAAACAAATTTCACCTTGTGCGTTTCCATCGAATGTGTGCGGCGCGCGCCGATCCAGATGATGTCGGTCCACCGCCGGGCAATGGAATCCAACTGGCTCACCTGCGTCGGGGCCATGATGAGGAAGCCGCACAACAAGGTGAGGAACCAGAAGATCTGGCCATGCGAGCGCGCGATGGCGTCGGCGGTCATGGCGGCGACGGCATTGCCATCGACGTTCTTTACGCCGCGCACGAACTCGAGTGAAAACATCGCCGGCAGTGCCATCCCCAGCATGCAGCCGGGCAGCCAGAGCCAGAACTGGTCGCGGTGAATCACCGCGAGCCAGCGGCGCCACAGGGGCAGCGAATCCGCCGTCACGTCAAAGACCTTGCCGGTGTGCGAAAGCCTGACAGTGCGCCCGCCGATTGCCGAAGGAATCGCGCCGGTCTTGGCGCCCATGCCCCAGCCCTTGTCGCGTGCGTAACTGGAAAACGCGGAATTGGTGAGGCCACCAGCTCCCGCAACGGCACTGAACGCGGCGAGCGTCGCCCAGTTGAACTCGCCCTCCGGCAAAGTACCGAAACGGAAAAAGCCGCTGATGACCTCCCACCAAGTGGATGGGCTCACGAAGAAAACTGTTACGAAGCCGAGGAAAGAAAGAACGATGACAAGCTTGGTGATCATCACCTTTTCCAGCGCGTAATAAACCTTGCCGCCGAAGATGAGAGGGATGAAGGCGCAGCAGAAGATGGCGTAGCCGAGCATGCGGACGAAGTCGCCATCAGCGGGCGTGGGCAGGCGGCCGAGGATGGCGCTGGCGAGCGGCACGGCGGCGTTCGAGCTGAGATAGGGCCAGATGGCGCCGAATTCGAAGAGCAGATAGAAGCCGGTCCAGAAGGTGGGTCCCGGCGGTGTGCGGAAAAAGCCGACAAAGATCGACTCGCCCGTGTAGAGCGCGTATCGCATCACCGAGAGGTTGTAGGCGACCTGCACCAGGATCGACACCGTGGCGAGCCAAAGCACCTGCCCGCCGTATTGCGCCGTGACGAGCGGACCGAACAGCCATTCGCCGCCGCCGATATTGGCGCCCACCATCAGCAGGCCCGGACCGACGAGCGCGGTCCACTTGCGGCGTCCCGTTTCGGGCACTTCGGGGAGCGTGTCTTTGTCCCAGGCGGGAAACGAGCGCATGGGCCGCTATGCTATCACCAGGAGGCGCGCGGACCGCATGAGCACTTCGATGGTGAAGGTGGCACGAGAGGGCGCGGTGGTGGTGATGACGCTGGCGCGGCCGGAGAAGCGGAATGCGTTGTCGCTCGGTTTGATGCGCGAACTGTTGGGCGCGCTGCGCGAAGTGGGTGAAGATGCGGCATTTCCCA
>CAYUZM010000197.1:0-8420 GCA_964449665.1 uncultured Solibacteraceae bacterium | reverse complement strand
AAGGTCGGAAACTTCACCTACATGTGTGCCATAGACCAGACGGGCATCATGAGGCGAACCGCCGACGACATCGGCCCGCTGGCCCGCCGCGCCCACCGCGAAGGCATCGAACTGCTCATCGAAAACGAGAACGCCTGCAACGTCGCCTCTTGCGCCGAACTGGTCAGCCTGCTCAAATTGATTCCCGACAAGAACGTCGGCATTAACTGGGATCCCTTCAACGCGGAAAATACCAGCGAAAAGGCCTACCCGGATGGCTATGGCCTGTTGCCGAAGAAGCGCATCGGCAACGTGCAGGTGAAGGGCAAGAGCCTGCTGCCCGCCTACACGCCCATGGATTGGCCCGGCATCTTCCGCACGCTGGTGAAAGACGGCTATAAAGGAGCCGTCGGTCTGGAAACGCACATCTTCGGGGAAACGCAGGTCCAGATGTCGCACGAATCGATCAAGGAACTGCTCCGGCTGGTGGCGTCCTAAGCGCCCCGCCGCCGTCCCCAGCGCTCTACCGCCGTCCCATGAATAAATTCGTAGGCCTTGGCCTGCTCATCATCGCCGCGCTGGTCGGTTTCGTGTTCTTCACCAACCGCGGCTCACAGATCCGCATCGAAGGCACGATGAAGAAGGTCCGGCTGCAGCAGCTCGCTGAAAACAACACGCTCGCCGTCTTCGATTTCCGCTTCTCCAATCCAGCCGACTACCCCTTCGTCGTCGCCGATGTCACCTCCACCTGCACTCTCAAAGGCGGCAAGGAGATTGCGGGCGAACTCGTTACCGATACCGATGTGAAGCCGCTGTTCGAGTACCACGCCCTCACGCTCGGCGCGAAGTTCAACGAGTCCCTCATTCGCAAGAGCCGCGTTGCGCCCAAGACGCTCGAAGACCGCATGATCGCCATGACCTACCCCGTTTCCGCCGATACGCTCGCCGGCCGCACGGGCTGCGTGCTCCATGTCAAAGACGTTGACGGGGCCGTCAGCGACATCCGCGAAACGCCCGCGCCGTAAACCTGCGCCGCGCTACGCCTGCCGCGGCAAAACGAAATCCACCTCATACATGTCGTACCCGGTGCGCTTCATGCCCGCGCGCGCGTAGACGCCTTGCGCCCGTTCGTTGTGCTTCTCCACATACAGCCGGATGCCGCACACGCCGCCATCGGCTTCCGCCCGCCGCAACAGCTCGCCGTAGAGCGACTTGTACACACCGAGCCCGCGCGCTTCCGGCGAAACGTAGACGCTCTGAATCCACCAGAACACGCCGTTGCGCCAGTCGCTCCACTCAAAGGTCACCATCAACTGCCCCACCACATGACCCCGCGCGTCTTCGGCCACCAGATACCATCCGCGCGCCGGCCGCTCGAACACAGCCCGCACGCCGGCCAGCACGCGTTCCCATTCCAGCGCGATTCCCTCGGTCTCCTCCGCCATCCGCGCGTTTCCCCGCGCGATCGCTTCGGCGTCCGCCGCCACCGCGTCGCGCAGCCTGATTTCCGCCGTCTCGATGCTTCCCATGGAACCCTCGTATACTATAAAGGTTTATTCTTCGATGAAGGACCTGTTGGACCGCACGCGGAATTCCAAGCCGGACGTGGATTTCCTCGCGCAACTCGAACCCGATCGCATGCCCGCCCATGTCGCCATCATTATGGATGGCAATGGACGGTGGGCGCGCCGCCGCAACCTTCCCCGCGTGGCCGGACACAAGGCCGGCATCGATTCCGTCCGCATGGCCGTGGAGACCTGCGCCAAGGCCGGCATTCAGGCGCTCACACTCTACGCCTTCTCCATCGAAAACTGGAAGCGCCCGCGCGCCGAGGTCACCACGCTATGGCGCCTGCTGCGCGTATACCTGCGCAAGGAACTCTCCACGCTGCTCGAAAACGGCATCCGCCTCTGCCCCATCGGCCGCCTGGACCAATTACCGGAATCCGTCCGCCGCGATCTGGACGAAACCGTCCGCTCCACCGCGGCCGGCAACCGGATGCAACTCAACCTGGCCATCAACTACGGCGGCCGCGCCGAGATTGTCGACGCCTTCAATCGCATTCTCGAAGAAGCCCGCCGGGCCGGAACGCTCGAATCGCTCGTCGTCGATGAAGACTCCATCTCTTCCGCGCTCTACACCGCGGGCCTGCCCGAACCGGACCTCCTCATCCGCACCTCCGGCGAAATGCGCGTCTCCAATTTCCTGCTCTGGCAAATTGCCTACGCCGAGCTTTATGTGACCGAAACGCTCTGGCCCGACTTCACGCGCGAGGAACTCGTTCGCGCCTTCCTCGAATACCAGCGCCGTGAGCGCCGCTTCGGCGGCCTCTCCGATCCCGCCGTCTCCACGCCCGAATCCTCCGAATCCCACCTCGTCGGCGTTGCCCACTCACCGTCAAAATGAAGCGGGTTCTGACCGCCCTCGTCCTGGTCCCCATCGTCACGTGGTTGTGTCTCTGGGCGCCGCAACTGGTGCTGCTCGCCGCCACCGCGATTGTGGCCACGCTCTGCTTCCGCGAATACCGCCACTTTGCTGCCGCCCACTCGATGCAGGTGCCCGGGCCGCTGGGCTACGCAGCAGGCTTGCTCGTGCTGCTGGTGCCCACGGTTCACATCAGCCTGCTCTTTCTCGCGCTCGCCTTCACGCTCGTGCTGGCGCTGCGTGCCGACGATATGAAGGCCGTGCTGCCCTCCGGTGCGGCCCTCACGCTGGGGCTCATCTACGTCTACGGCGCGTGGCGCTGCGCCATTGAGCTGCGCGTCATCAGCCCGCACATGCTGCTCTACGCGCTCTCCATCAATTGGATCGGCGACGTGGCCGCCTACCTCACCGGTTCCACGCTTGGCCGCCACAAACTCGCGCCGCGCGTCAGTCCCGGTAAAACGTGGGAAGGCCTCTTCGGGTCTCTGGCCGCGACCACGCTCTATGGTGTCGCGTTCCTGAACTACTTCCAGCCCGCCATGCCGCTTTACCTGGCGGCGGCACTTTCCGCCACCGCCAACATCGGCGGGCAGTTGGGCGACCTCGCGGAATCCGCCATGAAACGCGGCGCGGGTATGAAGGATTCAGGCACCATGCTCCCCGGCCACGGCGGCTGGCTCGACCGCGTCGATTCCTCGCTCTTCACGCTGCCGATTGTCTACTTCTGGCTACGCCACTGACACCGCGGCGCGCCGGCCGTCAGGCCCGGCTTCGTCCCGCCGATCGAATCCCGTTCAGCTCTCCCGCCAGCGATTTCACCATGTCCGGACGCCGCAGGTAGAGGTTGTCCGATTCGCCGCTATCGGCCGCAAGATTGTACAACTGGCCAGCCGCGCCGCCCGGCGTTAGCGTCTCTGTTTGAGGTGCGGTGAAGCCGCCCGACCCCAGCCCCTCGATCAGCTTCCACTCGCCGCGCCGCATGGCGAACATACCCTGCGAGGAGTGATGCACCACGGACTGCCGCGCCGCCGTTGCAGGCGCGCGTCCCGTAGCCGCGCCGAGCCATGAGAAGCTGTCCTCGCCTTCGCTCTCCTTCAGCGCCACGCCGTTGATCTCGGCCGCCGTTGCCATCAGGTCCGTGAGACAGGCGAGTTGACCGCTCACCGTGCCCGGCGCAATTCGCCCCGGCCAGCGCGCGAGGAAGGGAACCCGATGCCCGGCGTCGTGAATGTCGGCCTTCTGGCCGCGCCACCACGCATTCGAACGGTGCGCAAAGCGCGCGCGGTCTTCCGGCGTCCAGTGCGCGCCGTTGTCGCTGGTCAACACCAGCAGCGTGTTCTCTTCCAGCCCGTTCTCGCGCAGCGCCGCCGTAACCTGTCCCACGACATCGTCCACCATCGCCACGAAGTCGCCATAGATTCCCGCAGCCGATTTGCCTTCAAACTTGCGCACGGGAAGCCATGGCGTGTGCGGTCCCGTCAGCGGCAGGTAGAGGAAGAAGGGCTTCCGCGGTTCGCGCGCCCGTTCGCCGATGTAGCCCACCGCCTTCTTCGTCAGAGTCGGCAGCACGTCTTCAAACACAAATGACGGCGCCACCTTGCCCTGCCGCCAGAACACGCCGCGCGGCACGTTCAGGCCCGGCGTAAACGCCGTCGGAGCCTCCACGGCACGATTGTTTTCCACATACAGATAGGGCTCGAAATCGAGCGACGAGGGAATGCCGAAATAGTAGTCGAATCCGTGCGAGTTCGGCGAAGGATCGAAGGGCTTCGCATAGTCCACGCGCTCCGCTTTGCCGAAGCCCAGATGCCATTTACCGATGCCCGCCGTGTGATAACCGGCGCCCTTGAGCATCGAAGCCACCGTCGCGCGGCCCGGCTCAATCAGCGCGCGGTCGTAGCCCTGCAACACGCCGCTCTTCAAACGGCTGCGCCAGCAGTAGCGCCCGGTTAGAATTCCATAGCGCGTCGGCGTGCAGACGCTCGACGGCGAATGGCAATCGGTGAACCGCACGCCCTCGCGCGCCACCTTGTCGTAGTTCGGCGTGGGAATCGCCGAGCTGTCGTTGTAGCATCGCAGATCGCCCCAACCGAGATCGTCGGCGAGGATGTAGACGATGTTGGGCCGCCCCGCCGCCTTTGCTTGTGCCGCGCCCGCCATTCCGGCCGCGCCTGCCTGCGCCGCCCCCGCCACTCCGGCCAGAAACTCACGCCGCTTCATTGCGCGCTCCGCAACACCTGAACGTCGCTCACCTGCATCTGTCCCTCCGTAACCAATTTGCCCTTCCACGTTCCCGCGCCCGGCTTCGCGTCCAATCGCTTGTCTCCATTCACGTGCATCACCAGCCGTCCGCCGTGCACCGAGAGCGCGAGTTCATTCCAACCCTCACCGGATGCTTCCACATCCACGCGCCCGCTGCCCCAACCGATGCGCGCCGTTCCCGCCGCCAGTTTGTAGCGCAGCCGCAACGTTGCATCCGACAACTCCGCGTCGCTCGCCAGCGCCTTCCACTCATGCCGCCCCAGATCCTGAATCGCCAGCTTCCGCCATCGCACCTCGGCCGGCGAATCGCCTTTGAAGGCGTGCACCTGCAAGCCGATGAACCCTTCCATGTCCATCGGGTCCACCATGTCCACGCATGCCACGCCGTTCACCCACGTGCGTATGCGGTCGCCGCGCGCTTCCACGCGATAGCGATTCCACTCATTGTCTTTGAATGCGCTCCGGCACGGCTCCATCGCCGACATATTCGCCACCCAACCGCGCCGCGCTTCGTCGTACACGCTGCCCGACGCCCCGCTTGCCGCCGTCGCCGTCTCCACCTGATAGCCATACACGCGCCCGGCGGGATGCGTTCGCTTTTGCTTGCCCTTGTTCTCGGTCAGCACATGCGTTTCGCGCGCGTAACGGTGACCGCGAATCTGCACGCCTGAATTCAACCGCGGATCGGTCTTCGTCTCGTACTCGAGCACGAAATCGCCATAGGCCTTCTCCGTACACAGGAACGAGTTCGGGCTCCCCTCCGCCGTCTTCCCCACAATCTCGCCGTTCTCCACGCGATACGGGGCCGCGCCATTGCAAACGGTCCACCCGTTCAAACTCTTTCCATCGAAGAACTCCGCGCCCGACACACCAGCCGCGGCGCCTGCCAATACCAACAGGATTCGAATCACGCGCCGATCTTATCATCCAAGGATCTGTGTGAATCGATGTCCATCTGCGGCCAAGATCTCTTAGCGTGCGCCGATACCGCCACGCAGGTCCCGCAGCGCGCTCAGCACGCCCGGCACCAGCGCCACCACGAACAACGCCGGCAGAATGAACAGCACCACCGCGAACGTGATCTTCAAGCCCGCCTTTCCCACCGCAGCCTCCGCGCGCAGCCGCCGTTTCGTGCGCAGCGCCTCGGCATACACCTTCAACGCCTGCGACAAGCTGGTGCCAAAACGCTCGCTCTGCACGATCATCGCCGCCAGGCTCTTGATGTCCTCAATCCCCGTCCGCCGCACCAGCGATTGGAACGCGCGCGACCGCTCCTGCCCGGCCTTCACCTGCATCACCACCGTGTAGAACTCGCCCGCGATTTCAGGGTAAATATGCTGCATCTCTTCGCTCACCCGCAGCAGCGCCTGGTCGAGCGCCAACCCCGTGCCCAGCACGATGCCCAGCAGATCGATCGTGTCGGGCAACGCCTGGTTTAATCGCTCCTTGTATCGGCGTACCAGCCGGTAGAGAATTTGCCTCGGCAGCAGCCATCCCAAAATCAACGCCGCCGCAAGCCCGCCAATCTTAGACGAGAGCGGATTATCGCGCTGCAGATACAGCATCCCCAGCACGCACAGCAGCAGGAAGGCCACGTTGCCGATCGAGTACAGCGCAATCACCGTGCGGCTGCGCACGCCCGCCTGCTGCAACTCGCGCTCGGTGTCTCGCAGCCATTCGTCGCCGCCTGGAACCAGGCTGATGAGGTAGAGCAAGCTGTTCAACAACCCGCCGCCCGCGCGCCGCCGCGTGCGCTTCACCTGCGTGCCCGTGTTGATGGATTGCAACTCGTCCAGACGGTCTTCCAGAGGGTTCTCTTCCTCCGTGAACAGTTGCCAACCCGTCCACACAATGGCCGCCACCGTGGCGAACACGAGCACGAAGAAAACAATTGCGCCGCTGATCTCTGCCATAACTTAGAACTTCGGATTCGCAATTTTGCGAATCACCAGAATGCCGATGATCTCCGAAATCACGCCATACGTCAGAAAGATCTTGCCCGTGTCATCGGTGTAAAGAATCTGAATGAAATCGGGCTTCACGATCCAGAAGCCAATCGCCACCACAATCGGCAGCGCGCACAACAGGCCCGCCGACATCCGCTGCTGTGCCGTGTGCGCCTTCATCTTCGCGTTCATGTTCAGGCGTTCGCGCACCAGCAGGCTCAGGTTGTCCAGCACTTCGGTGAGGTTCGCGCCCGTCTGCCGCTGTAGGATGAGGCCCGTGATGAAGAACTTCAGATCGATCAGCGGCACCCGCGCGCCCAGGTTGTGCAGCGCGTCCTCAATGGGCGAACCGAGCGATAACTCCTCAACTACTTTTTTGAACTCCATCTTCACCGGGTCGCTTGTTTCATTGGCGATGGTCTCCAGCCCGGAATGAATCGTGTGCCCGGCTTTCATCGAACGCGTAAAGAGGTCGATTGCGTCGGGGAACATCTCCTGCAGCTTGTTGAGGCGCGCGCTGCGGATGCGCATCACTACCAGCACGGGAATCGCCGCCACTACCACGCCTAATACCAGTTGCAGCATGATCAGATCGAGCCCGAACAGCCCCGTCGCGAAGTACGTTGCTACGAACAGAAGCAGCGAAACGACCATCACGTCGACGGCGCGGTACTTCAAGTTCGCCTGATCGATCATCTCCTGCAGCCGTCCCAACACGCGGAACCACGCCAGAAACTCGCCCATGAACGCGAACGTGCCTTTGCTCTCGGTGCGCAGCAAATCGGCGCTCGTCGTCCGCCTCGGGGCGCCGGTGCGCACGCGCAATTCCCGTAGCCGGTTCGAAATTGCATCGGTCTCCTGCTGCTGCGGCACGCTCCACACGTAGTACGCCGCCGCCAGCAACGCGCCGCTGAAGATCACGAAGGCAACCAGCACGAACATCGTCTAGTCGTGGACCTCCTGCACTTCGCTGAAGATCTCCGGCGAAAGATGCACGCCGTACGCCTTCAATCGGTTCAGGCACTTCGGTTTCACGCCCATGCCCTTGAAGCGGCCCACCACGCGTCCCCTCGGGCTCATGCCGTCACGCTCGAACACGAACACATCCTGCATGTCCACCGATTCGCCATCGGTGTCCACCACCTCGCAAATGCTCGTCACCTTGCGCGTGCCGTCCTGCAGCCGCGAGCAGTGCAGCACGATGTTCACCGCCGAGGTCAGCATCTGGCGGATGACGCGGTCCGGAATGTGCTGGCTCGCCATCATGACCATCGTCTCCAGCCGAGAAAACGCGTCGCGCGCCGAATTGGCGTGCACGGTGGTCATCGAACCATCGTGGCCCGTGTTCATCGCCTGCATCATGTCGAAGGCTTCCGAGCCCCGGCACTCGCCGATGATGATGCGGTCCGGGCGCATACGCAACGCGTTGATCACTAGGTCGCGCTGCGAAATCGCACCCGCGCCTTCAATGTTCATCGGCCGCGTCTCCAGGCGCACCAGGTGCGACTGCTGCATCTGCAACTCGGCCGTGTCCTCGATCGTCACCAGGCGTTCCGTGTCGGGAATGAAGCGCGACATCGTGTTCAGCATCGTCGTCTTGCCGGAACCCGAACCGCCGCTCACGATGATGTTTAGCCGCGCTTCCACGCAGCCGCTCAAAAAGTCGAGCATTCCCGGCGTGAACGACTCATACTTCATCAACTCGTCCACCGTCAGCAGCTTCTTGCCGAAGCGGCGAATCGACATCACCGGGCCAATCAGCGAAAGCGGAGGAATCACCGCGCACATACGCGAACCATCGGCCAGCCC
>CAYUZM010000196.1:7589-8430 GCA_964449665.1 uncultured Solibacteraceae bacterium | reverse complement strand
CTACGAAAAATTGATCGACAAGCTGCTGGCCGATCCGCGCTACGGCGAGCGTTGGGGGCGGCACTGGCTTGACCTGGCCCGCTACGGCGAAACGAGCGGCCTGGAAGGCGACGGGCAGATCGGCAACGTGTGGCGCTACCGCGATTGGGTGATCAACGCCTTCAACGCGAACATGCCCTACGACCGGTTCATTACGCTGCAACTGGCCGGCGGCGACGAGCACAGCAAGACGCGCAACAACTACCAGCCCGACGTGCAGGGGATGATCCCCACGGCCTTCCTGCGCGTGGCTCCGTGGGACCGTTCCAACCTCGTCGCGGCCGAGGTGCGGCAGAACTACCTGAGCGAAGTGACGACGGCGACTTCCAGCGTGCTGCTCGGCCTCACCGTCGGCTGCGCGCGCTGCCACGATCACAAGTACGATCCCATTCCACAGCGCGATTTCTATAGGCTGCAGGCCTTCTTCCAGGCCGTGCAGGCGGGCGGCGGAACCAACGTTCCTTTCCAGGAGGAAGCGTTGGCCGAGCGCGCCAAGGAAGCGGTGAAGCGCTACGAGGCGCTGCTCCACGACGGGCCGGAGAAGAAGGAACTGGACGCCTACGAAAAAGAGCTGCTCGCGAAGCTGATCGAAGGGCGCAAGATCAAGTCGCGCGGCAAGCCTTATACGAAGCTCGACCTGCGCATGGAGATGAACCTGAAGCCGCGCCGGGTCTTCACCGAAGACGAAGCCCGCCGCTACGCCGCGCTGCTGGAAGACGCCAACCGCACGGGCGACGCCGAAGAGCAGGCCAAGCTCGAAGAGCTGGAAAATCCGCTGCTCGAGAAACTGCGCGCGGCCTAC
>CAYUZM010000196.1:0-7579 GCA_964449665.1 uncultured Solibacteraceae bacterium | reverse complement strand
AAGCCCGGCGCCGATCCGGAAAAACGGTTCGAATCGCTCGGCATTCCGCAGGTGCGCGGCGAGGCAGCCGAGAAGTACTCCGGCAAGTCCATCTTCAGCGAGGCTGAGAAGAACCGCCATGCGGAGTTGTCGGGCAAGCTCGATATTTTGCGCCGCCGCCTGGACCGCTGGCGGCCGAACGTGGTCACCGTGCAAAACGTGCCGGGACCGCCGTCGGGTCCGGCCATCGCGCCTACGCGCGTGCTTACGCGCGGCGACTATCAACAGCCCGCCGAAGCTGTCGAGCCGGGCTTTCCGAGCGCCATCACGGGCCATTCGAATAACGCCGTGCTCGACACGGACCGCTACCGCCAATATCCGACGCGAGGCTACGGCACGACGCTCGCGCGCTGGATCGCCAGCCCCGAAAATCCGCTGACCGCGCGCGTGATGGTGAATCGAATCTGGCAACAGCATTTCGGCTACGGCATTGTGCGCACGCCCAGCGACTTCGGCAAAAACGGCGAAAAGCCCACGCACCCCGAACTGCTCGACTGGCTCGCCGTCGATTTTGTCGAATCCGGCTGGGACATCAAAGCCATGCATCGCAAGATGCTGCTTTCGAGCGCGTTCCGGCAGGCCGCCGAAAACCCGTCGCTGAAAGACGCCGCGGCCGACGCCGACAACCGCCTGCTTTCGCGCTTTCAACGCCGCCGCATTGAAGCCGAAGCGATCCGCGACGGCATCCTCTTCGTGAGCGGACGCCTGAACCGCGAAATGGGCGGGCCGAGCGTCTTCCCGCCGCTGCCGGCCGACCTTGTCGACTTTGCCCGCTACGGCCGCACCGGCGGGCTGATGTGGGAGCCGAACGAACGCGACGAAGACGCCCGCCGCCGTTCGGTCTACATCTATCAGCGCCGCTCGCTGCCGTTGCCGATGATGGCCGCTTTCGATGCCATCGTATTCAGCGAATCGTGCGAACGCCGCAGCTCCACCACCACGCCGCTGCAGGCGCTGGCGATGATGAACGGCTCGCTCATGCACGAAGAAGCCGCTCACCTCGCCCGCCGCGTGCGCGACGAGGCCGGTGAGAAGCGCACCGATCAGATCCGCCGCGTATTCGAAATTGTGTTGAACCGCCCGGCCACGCCCGCCGAACTCGACCAATTTGACTCGGCCGGTGCGGCGTTAGAAAGTATCAGCAGAGTGCTGCTTAGCTCGAACGAGTTTATTTATGTCGAATAAAACCGGGTCGAATAGAACCCGCCGCCAGCTCCTCTTCGACTCCTATTTGGGCTTGGGCGGCATCGCGCTCGCCGATCTTCTGGCAAGCGACCGCGCCCAGGCGGCGAGCACCGGCGACCCTCTCGCGCCGCGCCCCCAACACCATGCGGCCAAGGCCAAGCGTTGCATCTTCCTCTTCATGGAAGGCGGCGTCAGCCAGATGGACACCTTCGAGCACAAGCCCGCGCTCGTGAAATACGCCGGCCAGCAGATGCCCAAGGCCGAACGCACGGTGGGCGAGATCGCCACGTTTTCCGCCGCGCCGAACCGCATCATTCCACCGCTTGCGCCCTTCCGCCAACATGGGCAATCGGGGCGTTGGATGTCCGGCCTGCTGCCCGAGCTTGCCTCGTGCGCCGACGACCTCGCGTTTGTCCATGGCGTGAAAGTGGACAACAACAATCACGGACCGGCCGTGTATCACTCGCTCACGGGCAACCAGTTCCCCGGCAGCGCATCCATCGGCGCGTGGATGACCTATGGCCTCGGCAGCGAGAACCGCGACCTGCCCGGCTTCATCGTGATGGGCGACCGCCGCGGCTCGACCATCGGCGGCGCGGGCGTGTGGGGCAATGGCTTTCTTCCCGCCGCGTATCAGGGCACGCTCTTCCGCAACGGCTCCACGCCCATCGTCGATCTCCACCCGCGCGCCGACGTGGCGCGGGCCGAGCAGCGTCGCGAACTTGACCTGCTGAAGTGGCTCAACGAAAAACACAGCGCCGAGCGCACGAACACGAGCGAACTCGACGCCCGCATCGCGTCGTTCGAACTCGCCTATCGCATGCAGACCAAGGCGCCCGAACTGGTCGATCTCAGCGGGGAAAGCGAAGCCACCAAGAAGCTCTACGGCCTCGACGACGAATTCACCGAACCATTCGGCCGCCAGTGCCTGCTCGCCCGCCGCATGGTGGAGCGCGGCGTGCGCTTCGTCAAAGTGCTGCACGGCGCGGGCGGCGACCGTTGGGACGATCACGGCAACATCGGCGAGCGCCTGCCCGTCCATTGCCGCGAGGTCGACAAGCCCGTCGCGGGCTTGCTCAAAGATCTGAAGTCGCGCGGGATGTTGGACGACACGCTCGTCGTCTGGGCCTCGGAGATGGGCCGCACGCCATTCGACAATAACCTCACCACCGACAAGCCCGGCCGCGATCACAACCAATATGGATTGGTCGTGTGGATGGCCGGCGGCGGCGTGCGCGCGGGCTCGACGTTCGGCGAAACGGACGATTTTTCCGTTCGCTCCGCGGGTGAAGAGGTTCCGCTGCGCGACGTCCATGCCACGCTGCTCCACCTGATGGGGCTGAACCAGAACCGGCTCACCTATCTGCACGCGGGCCGCTATAAGAAGCTCACCGATATTGGCGGGCGTGTGATCAAGGAAGTGCTGGCGTAGACGTTAGTTCAACTTCTTCGGATCAATCCGCCACAAGTTCTGCTGCCGCAGGTTCGATAACCAAACCGAGCCGTGCCCCACGCGCACCGCGTCGCCGCCTGGTCCCTTCCATTGTTTGGTCACGGTGTTGGTGGCGGGGTTGATGAACGTCAGCGGAAACTCGAACACGGTGAACCACAGCCCACCCTCTCCGAAATCAATCTCGCCGCCGCCGCCCGGAACGCCCGCTTCGATATTCGCAATGAGCTTCCGCGTCTTGCCATCCACGCGCGACACCGTGCCGTCGCCTTGATTGAGCGTCCAAGCCGAACCGCCGCCGTAGCACAGAAACCGCGGATTCGGTCCCACCGGAATCACGTCGGTCACCTTGCCCGTCTTCGCATCGACTCGCGTGAGCACGCTCTTCTCCGTGCTCGACACCCACACCGCGCCGTCCCCATAGGTAACGCCGAACGAGCCCGGCGCGATCTCAATCTCCTGCCGCACCTTGTTGGTCTTGGGATCGATGCGCGCCAGCACGCCCCTCGCGTCGCTCGCCATCCACACGCTATCCTTGCTCGCAGCGATGCCGCCCTCGCTGTTCGCCGGGCCCACGGGAATAGTGGCCACCACCTTGTTTGTGGCGATGTCCACGCGTGAGACCGTCTTGTCCGCGCAGTTAGGAACCCAGATGCTGCCGAATCCAGCCGCGAGCCCCGAACACGGCCGCTTGCCCACCTCGATCGCCGCCACCACCTTGTTCGTCTTCACATCCAGCCGGTGCAGGGAATTCTTCGGGCCATTCGACACCCACACGGCATCCTTGGTCACCGTCTGCCAGTCCGGCACGCCTTCCACGGGGAACACGGCTTCGGGCGTAATGGCGGCCATGTCGCGCTGCACGCCCGGCGTCTTCACGCCCGGACGCGGCGGCCGCGGCGCGCGCTTCTTACCCTCCCCGGGGACGTTGCTTTTAGGCGCGTCGCTCTTTGGCGCATCGGCCTCCTGTGCCGCGCTCACGCCCAGCAAGAGACACGCCGACATCGCCAGATATGCATATTTCGGATTCATTGGTGTTAATTCCTCTATTCGGCGAGCGTCGCTTGGATGCGCTTCGGGTCGAGCTTCGAGACGGTGCTTTGCTCGACGTTGAACAGCCACAGGGCCCCCGCGCTGGCTCGGATCATCCCGCCGCCCGGACCCCAGAACTGTTGCAGCACCTTCTCGCTCTTGGTGTCGATCCGCGAAACCGGAAAGCCCGGCTGGCTCACCCACACATAGCCCTCGCCGAATGCCACGTCGCCCTCCACGCCGGGCACGTTTAGTTCAATCGACTTGGTGACCTTCTCCGTTTTCGGATCGATGCGGTCGAGCTTCCCGTCTTTCTTGCAATAGGCCCAGATCGAGCCATCGCCCGCCGCCAGCGCCGTGGGCATCGCCTGCGTCTCAATGCGCTTGGTCACCAGATTCGTTTTCGGGTCGATACGCAGTACCTTCCCGATGCCCGTGCAGGCGCACCAGAGCGACGATTCGGCCGAGAGCAGCGCGTCGCAACGCTCAGGCAGGCGCAATTCGGAAACCACCCGATTGGTTTTGGGATCGATGCGCGCCAGCGTCGTCCGCGTGTCGGTGAAGACCCACACGCTGTCGGCCGTCGCCGCGATGCCTGAGTTGACGTCGCCCGCGCCGGTCTCGAGCGTGGCGGCGATTTTGCCCGTCTTCGCGTCGATGCGCGCAATCGTGCCGTTGCCGCAGTTGGGTACCCAGAGCGAACCGAACGCCTCCACCGCTCCCGCGCACGGCTTGTTCAGTCCCGCGACGGGCTCGCCGAGTTTGGCCGCCTTGGGGTCGATCTTGGCGAGCGAGTCCTTCGTGCGAACAGGCACCCACAGCGTGCCGCCCAGCGCTCCGCGCCCCGGCTGGCCGCTGAGTTCGAGATCGGCTTCGCTCTTCAATTGGGAAAAGGGAATCTGCACGCCGGGCGTCTTCACGCCTTGCAGCGGCACGGCCGGGGGCTTCCCGGGCTTCTTCGCCTTCGGCGCCTCGGCCGGCAATACGAATACGGTCAAAAGGAAGAGTGAAACGAAACGCATCAAGCCATCCTAAGTGGGAACCCTGACGAAGGGAAGTTGGTGCGCGAACGGGGAGGGGGGCGACGTTGCCCGGAACACTTCCAGTATAGCGGCCACGGCCGTTGGCGCGCGAACGGGCATGGTAAACTCGAACCGCTTGACCGCGCTACGCGACGGGAAGGAGGAGCACCGGTGGCTTCACACGGTGCAGATCCCGGTCCTGCGGTTGGCAGGATTCCTCGCGCTTCTCGCATTCGTGTTCCTGGAGAACATGGCGGGCGGAGCCTACGCCGGGCGTCCCGCGCTGCTGTGGTTCGCCGGAACGACGCTCCTTTACTGTGCCGCCTCGTGGGCCGCGCTGCGCTCCTTCTTCGGCCGTACCGGCAGGCTCCACCTTGGCCGTGCTTTCCTCACTCTCGACATCCTGGTGTGGATCGCCGCCATCTATTTCACGGGCGCCGAGCGCAGCTGGTTTCTCGCCCTGCTGCTGCTGCGCAGCGCTGACCAGGTGGGCGCGGGCTACCGTACCGTCCACTGGTATGGCCACGTCGCCACGGGCGGCTATCTGACGATGCTCGCCTACCTCGCTTTCTGGGAGCACCGCCCGCTGGTGTGGCCTGTCGAGGGTCTGAAAGTGGCGGGCATTTATGTTCTGAACTGGTATCTCGCCTCGTGCGCCCGCGCCGCCGAGGTGATTCGCAACCGCTTCCGCGAGGCGCGCGAAAAGGCCGAGCGGGCCAACCTCGCCAAAAGCGAATTTCTCGCCGCGATGAGCCACGAGATTCGCACGCCGCTCAACGGCATGATGGCGACCTCCGACCTGCTGCTGGAAACCGAACTCACCGCAGCCCAGCGCGAGTACATCCAGATGAGCCGCCAGTGCAGCGTCGAGCTGATGGAGCTGGTGAACGGCCTGCTCGACTTGTCGCGCATTGAAGCGCGCGGCGTCACGATTACGCCGTCCGATTTCGAGGTGCGCCCGCTCGTCGACGACATCGTGGAGTTGGCCCGCGCCGTGGCGCGAGCCAAGCAAATCGCGCTGCGCTGCGAACTCGGCGGCGACGTGCCCGCCTGGATCCGCGCCGACCGCGGCCATTTGCGCCAGGTGCTCTTGAACCTTGTGCTGAACGCCGTGAAATACACCGCAAAGGGCAACGTCGAGCTTGCCATCAACGCCCAACCGCGCGGCGGCGGTATCGAACTGCACGTCGAGGTGAGCGACACGGGAGTCGGCATTCCCACGGCGGCGCGGGCGCGCATCTTTGAGCCCTACTATCGCGCTCCCGGCGCGGGTGAGGTGCGCGAAGGCACCGGGCTCGGCCTCACCATCTCCAAGCGTCTGGTCGAGGCCATGGGCGGAACCATCGGTTTCCGCAGCGAAACCGGCGCGGGAACCACCTTCTGGATCGACCTGCCCGTGCAACTCGCGCGAGAAGTTCGGGTCGAGGCCGCCGGCTCCGCCGGAGGACCAGCTACTTTCGACGCTTCGGGCAAGCTCATTCTCGTTGTTGAAGACGACGCCGTCAGCCGGCGCGTCCTCGTGCGCCTGCTCGAATCGCTCGGCTGCAAGGCCAACGCCGCCACCAACGGCATGGAAGCCGTGACCGCCGCCTCCCAGACCGCCTACTCGCTCATCTTCATGGACCGCCGCCTGCCCGGCATCGACGGGTTGGAAGCCATTCGCCGTATCCGCGCCGCCGAGCGCGGCCAACGCCACACGCCCATCGTCGCGCTCACTGCCGACGCCATGCAGGAAGACGTTGCGCACTGTCTTCAGGCCGGCGCCGATGAATACATGAGCAAGCCCGTGGCGCGGCAGTCGTTGCTCGCGCTGCTGCAGCGGATCTTCGTCGATCGCCCGCGCGCTTCCGGAGCCACCGGTGGCCACTGAACGCGCGCCCCACCATTACCCCCGCGCGATTGACGCCGCCACTTCGCGCATGGTATCTCTTGCCTTATAGAGCAATCTCCGCCATGTATGCTGCGGACTTGTTTTTCCCCCGTCCGGTTGTTCCCACGACGCCCCCTTTTGGTTTAGCTCGTCTCTAAGCCTCCCGTTGGTTTCGCCCCGCCCCGCGACCGCTCCGTACTTAGAGCTACCATGGACGCCGTCACAATGAGCAATCGTAATTTCCGCAGCATTCTTCTCGCAATTCTTCTCTTCGCCTTTCCCTCATTGCACGCCCAGGCGCCGAACGCGGCGGCGGCCGACTTCTTCGAGTCCAAAGTGCGCCCGATCCTTGCCAACAATTGCTACGGCTGCCACACCGATTCCGCGCTCGGCGGATTGCGCCTCGATAGCGCCGAAGCATTCTCGAAAGGCGGCAAAAGGGGACCTGCCGTCACCCCCGGCGACCCTGAAAAGAGCCTGCTCATCGAAGCCGTCCGCCACACCAATCCGAAATTCAAAATGCCGATGGGGGGCAAGCTCAAAGACGATGAGATCAAGTCGTTGGAGTCGTGGGTGAAGGCCGGCGCCGTGTGGCCGAAAGCGGCCGTGCCCGTGGTTGCCGCATCGAGCACGCCCGGCAAGTATGTCATTCCCGCCGAGCGCCGCAACTTCTGGTCGTTCCAACCGCTGAAGGCGGTGAACCCGCCCGCCGTAAAAGACGCGAAATGGGCCAAAACAGCGATTGACCGTTTTGTTTTGGCGAAGCTCGAACGGGAAGGCCTGCGGCCCGTGCGCCCCGCCTCCAAACGCGACCTCATCCGCCGCGCCACGCTCAATCTCACCGGACTTCCGCCGACCTACGAAGAGATCGAAGCCTTCGAGAAAGACACCAAGCCCGCAGCGTTCGAGAAGGTGGTCGTTCGCCTCCTACGCTCTCCCCGATAAGGTTAACGCTGGGGACGCTACTGGCCCGTCCTGGCG
>CAYUZM010000195.1:2025-8437 GCA_964449665.1 uncultured Solibacteraceae bacterium | reverse complement strand
GGGGAGTGGGCGGACTGCGCCGCGAACCCGGCGCGTGCGGGGCGGGAATGGGCGCGCCAAGCGCGGCTTCCACCGGCTGCGAACGCAATTCGACGGCGCTCAATCCCACTTCGGTGCAATAGCGCTGCACGTCATCCGCCCCGCCCGGCATGCCGCGAAAACTGTAAGGCGCGTTGATGCCGATCTGCACGCCTCCAAATTTCGAGTTGGGCTTGGCCAGTAGCGCGGCCGGCGCCGCCGCCAGGGCGATCTTGCCGAGATCTCTTCGTGTGTAGTTCATGGTTTTATACCTTCAGTTCCCATCCGGGGCGGAAGGCCGGTCTCACATACCGGTTGCCTTCCGCGCTATTGGTGAATCGCACGTTCTTGCTATCCCAATCGAGCTTGCCGGGGACGCGGAACGCAATCGCCGCCAGCGCAAGCCACTCGGCATACGGCACGGCCACGCGGAAATCCGAGCACGATGGATCGCCGCCTTTACAAGCTCTGATCCAATCCAACATGTGCCCCGGCGAACGCGTGAGCAGTTGCGGCGGAAGCTCGTATTCTTTCCATCTCGCCGACGGCAGCAGCCACACGCCTTCGCCACGGCTGCACGTCGCCATAATTCCTTTCGTTCCGATGAAGACCGAGCCGTTGCCGGTAAGCACGCCGGGCTTCGCGCGGTTGTCACGGTCGGGTCCGAAGACCCGTACGCCCGGGCCGCCCGCTCCTTGCCGCGCGGCAGCGGCCGGACGAGGCGCGGGCGGGCCACTGGCACCTGTTTGGCGGCGTGTGGGCCGTCCCTTTTCGGCAAGATTGTCGGGCGGAGGAAGGATCGTCTCATTTTCCATGCCGGGCACGCGATACACGTCGTTGTCGGTGAGCCGCGCGGAGTCGTGATAAAACACCTTCGCGGCGGGCATGGCGCCGCGGGCGGGGAAGTCCAGCCGGATGGTTGCGCGATCCGGGAACGTCAGATTGCTCTTGCCCACGATGTTTACGCACTCCACGCTTGTGGGCGCTTCGAGTTGGAGCGCGTGGTGTACCGGTCCGGCTGTGTGCGTGGCCCAGTTCCCGATCTGCCCGGTGCCGAAATCAAGAAAGCCGCGCCAGTTATAGGGCACATACCAGGAACTGTAGGGACGCATCGGCATCGCGCCCAACCACTGCTCCCAATTGAGCGTAGAAGGCACGGACTCTTCCGGCGGTTGTTGCTGCAGCGCCGTGGGATGAGTGCCGGGCGTGGTGACCACGTGCGCCTCGGTGACATCGCCAATCTCCCCGGACCATACAATCTCGGCCGCGACGCGGTTGCACTCATGTGAATAGCCTTGATTGCCCATCTGCGTGGCGACCTTGTACTTCACCGCCGCCTCCAGCAGAAGCCGCGCCTCCCAAGGCGTTCGCGTCAGCGGTTTTTCCAAGTAGACGTGTTTGCCGTGCTGCATGCAGGCCAACGCTACGGTGGCGTGCATGAAGTCAGGGATCGCGATCGTACACGCGTCGATATTCTTGCCTTCCTTTTCGAGCAGGGTGCGGAAGTCGCGGTAGACCGGCAGCTTTTCGAACTTCTTCAAGTTGCGCGAGCCGCGGTCGAGATCAACGTCGCACAGGGCGACGATGTTCTCGGTGCGCGCTGCATCGTTCAAGATGACGCCGCCCTGCCCGCCGCATCCGATCGCCGCGACATTCAACTTGTTGTAGAACGGCTTGTATCCCAGCGCGCGAAGCGAGGTCACGCTGCCATAGCCGCCCGCGGGCACGGCGCCCGCCAGCAGCGACCCATAGAAAAAGTGACGCCTCGAAACACCGTCGAATGACATGATCCGCATTTCCTCCCGTGGCCCGGCTGCAATGCGCGCAGATGAGCATGGCTATTATATGCAAGCCGCGATGAGTCGATGCGCCACAATCGCGCAGCCCGTGAAGCAGTGCACACGCGGCCGAATGTAAGCCTTTACAGAGGTGCGCTCATGATATACACTGCACGCTGAACCTCGTATGTCACATCTGAAATCTCTCTCCCGGCGTGCCTTTTCGGCCGCTGCCTTCGCCAGCCCGTTCGCCGCGCGCGCCCAGCAGAGCAGTTTGCGCGCGCGAATCAAAGTGGACACCGAACGCAAGATTGGCGAGATCGATCCGATGATCTACGGCAATTTCATCGAGCACCTCGGCCGCTGCATCGATGGCGGAATTTTCGAAGAGGGCAACCCGCTTTCCGATGCCAACGGCTTCCGCAAGGACGTTCTGGAAGGCGCGCGCAAGCTCAACGTCACGCAACTACGCTGGCCTGGGGGCAACTTCTCTTCGAACTACCGTTGGATGGATGGCATCGGTCCGCGCGACCAGCGCCCGCGCCGCCTCGAGATGGCATGGGGCACTGTCGAAACCAACCGCTACGGGACGCATGAGTTCCTGCAATACGCCGAGACGTTGAAGACTGAACCTTACATTTGCGTCAACCTCGGCACGGGAACCTGGGGCGAAGCGCAGCAGTGGGTGGAGTATGTGAACTCCTCGGAAGACACCGAGATGACCCGCCTACGCAAGAAGAATGGCCGCCAGGATCCATGGAAGGTGAAGTTCTGGGGGCTGGGCAATGAGATGGATGGTCCGTGGCAGATGGGCCATCGAAGCGCGGGCGACTACGGCAAGTTCGCGCTCGAGGCGGCGAAGCTCATGCGCTGGACCGATCCCAGCATCAAGCTGATCGCGGCCGGCTCCTCTCACTACTCGCAAGGCATCGATTGGAATGGCTGGAACCGCACGGTGCTGGAACATCTGAAAAACCACGTCGATTACCTTGCCCTCCACCGGTACGTCGGCAATCGCGAGAACGACTACTACGAGTTCCTCGCCAATTCGCGCGACCTCGACAACCGGACCAAGACGACCGAGGGTGTCATCAACGCCGTGCTTTCCGATCAGCCCAATCCGCGCAAGATCTACATTGCCTGGGATGAATACAACGTCTGGTATCGCGCCCGCGGCGAGAAGGAACGGGGCCGGCGCATACTCGAGGAGATTTACAATCTGGAAGACGCGCTTGTCATCGCCACCTTCCTCAACTCTTTCATCAATCACGCGCACATCGTGAAGATGGCCAACATGGCGCAACTGGTCAACGTCATTGCGCCGATGTTCACCGACGACAAACGGATGTTCCTGCAAACCATCTACTACCCCCTGCAACTGATCGCCAACAACAGCAAGGGCTCCGCGCTTTCGCTCTTTGTCGATTGCCCGCGCTACGACAGCAAGCGCCTGGGTCCGATCGAGTATCTCGACACGTCGGCCGCGCTGGACGGCAATACGCTGGTGCTCAACGTGGTCAACCGCCATCGCGACCAGGCCATTGAAACCGATATCGACCTGCAGGACCGGCGGTTCGCCGGTGCGGTGGAACTCTCCGAAGTGAACGGCCCCGACGTCAAGTCCGAGAACGGCTTCGGCAAGACGTTGGTGCGCGCCGAATCGAAGAGTATGACGGCGGACGGAAACAAACTTCGCTGCCGGTTCCCCGCGCATTCTTACACGATGTTGAAAGCGCGCCTGGCGTAGAGCGAGCCGCCCTTTACGCGGTAGCCCGTGCGCGTGACGCCTTGGACAAGGCGGCCCGCCGGCATTCGATGGGTGTTTCGTGGAAACGCTCTTTGAAGCGCCGGTCGAAGTAGCTTTGATCGCTGAATCCCACGCGGGCGGCAATTTCGCTGATGGGCAGATCGGCCTGGCGCAAGAGATGCAGCGCCTGGTTCAGGCGGATCTGCGTGATGTGGTGAATGAAGGTCGTATTGGTGGATTTCTTGAACGCCTTCATGAACTGCGATTCGCTCATGGCACAGATTTCCGCCGCGTCGGCAACGGTGATTTTTTCCGCGTAGTGCTCGGCGAGCCATTTGTGCAGGTCGCGGAAGCGCTCGGCCAGGCGGCGCTGTTGCTGGTAGATGGCCTGCGATTCCTCGGAGAATCCGAAGTGCAGCGAGAGCAGATACAGCACTTCGAGCAGATAGACTTTGCAGCCCGCTTCGACATGGAGCCCGCCCGCCGCACCGAAGTAGCAATCGAGCAGCTTGCGCAGCGCGGTCTGTAAGGGGCCGCTGAGGCGGTCGCCGCGCCGCAGCGCCGGCTCGACGGACTCCCGCTGGCAGTAGAACGGGGTCAGGTATTGCGAGTCGCAATCGGTGGAAGCCACGCTGCAGACCAACTCGGGCAGAAAGCTGATGACGATGCAGCGCGGATCTTCGCCTTTGAATTCCAGCACGCCGTGCATGCTGCGCACGTCCACTACAAGCACGTCGCCGGCGGCGAAGGGCACCACGCGGTCGCCCATGCGGAATTTGCCCTTGCCCTCCACGGGAATGAACAACTCCAGCCGCTCGTGCCAGTTCATCGAAAACGGCGCCTGTTCGGGGAGGAAGGAAAACAGGTTTACCTGGAACGGAAACCGGGGGTTGAGCCGCAACTCGTAGCGGCCTTCGGCGTCGATCAGATGTTCGATTTGGAAGGGATGGAACGGGAGGTCGCCCGCCAGGCGAAGAGCCATGGAGTTCATTCTAGTCCGCGCGCGAAGGGAGGAGTTCGCTCAGGAGGACTGTTCGCCGTTCGGTTGCGCTGACGTAGGCCGCCCCGGCGGCCGCGAAGCCCCCGAGGTAACGTTGGACGGAAGACTCAAGCGCGGGGCCTGTGGGAAGGTGGTGGAGGAAGTGCTCCTGCGAGGCGCGTACGCTGTCGCCTTTGTATCCGGCGAGCGGTCCGGGCCGGTAGACGTTTTCGCCGTTCAACAGAATCTCGCCTGTCGCCAGCACGCGCAGAGAGCCGGCTTCGCCCTCAAGAAACGTATTCGCCATTGCCGGACCGGGTGGTTCCGGATCGCGAAAGCGGTGACCATCGATGATGCCGTCCACGGGCGAAGTGTGCGAGAGCAGCAGCAGGGCGCGATCTTCGCCTTGGATGAGCGGATTGAGACGCCGCGTGTGCGCCTGCACGGAATGAATGCCGCCGAAGAGAAAGCGCGCCGTGTCGATGAAATGGATGAGCGTCTCGTAGATCAAGAGCCGCGGCATCTGAGCGAAGTACGGCTGGTTCGGATACGGTTGCGGGCCCATGCCGTCACCTTGCCGCACGCGGAACTGGTAGCCGATCGGCGATCCGATGGCGCCTCGTTGGAGGAGCGACTTCGCTTCGCGAAACCAAGGCTGCCAGCGCCAGTTTTCGTGGACCATGACGGGCACATTGGACGAGCGCACGAGTTCGGCGAGGTCGAGTGCCTCCTGCATACCGGCCGCCAGCGGCTTCTGGCAGATTGCCGGCACCTTGCGGCCGACCGCCAGCCGGATCAACCCGGCGTGTGTATCCGGACGCGTGGCGATATCGAGGAAATCGAGTTCCTCGCGGTCGAGCATCTCGGCGGGGTCCGTATAGGCGCGGGGCGCGGCCCCGGCGGCGCGATCCCGCTCGGTATCGCAGGCGGCTACAATCGAAACGCCTTCCATGCGGCGCCAGGCTTCCAGTTGAATCCGCCCGAAGAATCCACAACCAATCAGTGCGCCGCGCAGCGGCGTTGAGCTTTGCATTCGTTTCCTCACCGGCGGAGCAACAGGAGTGCCGGCGCGCCGTCAAAATCCATCGGATAGTCGAATTCGGTAATGCCCGGCGCGGGATTGCCGGCCGGTTTGCGCGCGCCGGTCCACGTGTTGATCCACTCCGCCGTGAGTGCGCCGCCGAAAGACGTGAGATTCAGAATCAACCGCCGTTCCTTTGCGCGTGCGTGCTTGCCTTCGGCCAGGCAGAGCATTGCCGACGATTTGTCGGTCAGGCACGTTCCGCCCACGGCCAACGCCGGCTCGGGGTTCATGCGCCAGTAGGGCGTCGATTCGAACACTTGTTTCAGAATCTGAAATCTTGCGTGGCCCGGCGGTTCGGGATCGGGCTTTACGATGTCCCAGGCCGTGTTGTTGTAGTAGTAGGCAATGTACCCACCCGCCATCAGGATGCGATAGCCGCGCACCAGGTTTTCTTTCCAATCCACCTGGTTCACATTGGTGTGGGTGGGGAGCGGATCGACGCCCAGCTCATAGCTGTACTCCACGTTCACGATGGGCCGTGCCCTCTGGGAGCGGTCAAAGGCGATCATCTGTTCCCAATGCGCGTGCTGCTGATCGATACGCAGGTCGAGGTTCGTATTGAGCGCGGGGTCCCACTCGTAGACATCGTCGTCGTGCACGCCGGTCATGTGGCGATAGGCGTCTTCGGCGCGAATGAGATCCACAAGGTTCTTCTGCAGGCGCTCGTTCTTTTCGTAGAACGACTCTTTTGAAAAGTCCCACACAATGTTCGGGTAGGCCTGGTAGCGGGCGACGAAGTAGCGGAAGAAGCGGGCCTCGTCGGCGCTGCCCGCTTTGGGCCAGTTCACCTGCTTGTTGTAAACCTT
>CAYUZM010000195.1:0-2015 GCA_964449665.1 uncultured Solibacteraceae bacterium | reverse complement strand
CTTTGCCCGGGCACCAGCGAGTGTCGTGGACATAAGAGTTTACGAGCACGTAGTTGAAGCCACGGGAGTGAATCTGGTCGATGAGCCTGTGCATGAGCTTTCGTTGCGGGTCGAGCATATCGGCGCCCCAAAGCCAGTCGGCTTCATAGCCCATCAGAAAGAATCGCGTGCCGTCTTCGAACTTGAAGTGATACGGATGCTCCGGGTCCACGCGCAGCACGCCATGTGAATTCGTGTGGGTGTTGGCCGCGGCCTGGATCTCTTCGCTCTTGCCGTTCAGCGCCGCCACGGCGGAGGCGGTGCGCATGGTCCACGCCCCCGGCGTGGGAGCCGAAAATCGGATCTTCCATTTGCCCGCGCCATCATAGAAGCCTGGAATCCGGAGACTTTGCGCGTTGGGGCCGGTGAAATTACCGTATAACTCCACGTCGAACGGATTGCCCGTCACTTGCGCGCTCAGCGTGAAGTCATGCGGCTGAAACTGCCGCACGTCAACGGCCTGCAGCGACGCGGCCACCACCAGTAGAGCGAATCCAAGTTGTTTCAGACGGCACCTCCGTGTCGATTCTGCACTCTAACGTCTACTCGCCGCGCCAGCTAGAAACATCGGGTGAATTTCTTGGACGAATCTGCGCCGCGCGGCGCGCTCAACCCCTTGCAACGCGGAATGGGGCCTTCGCGGACGATCGCGGCGCGTCTGAGAGATTGGGCCGGTGAACTCATGCCCGCATGTATGATCGAACGAGTTTACCCAAAATGAAGAAGATCACCGTACTGCCCGGCGACGGCATTGGCCCAGAGGTCACGTCGTCCGGGTTGGCAATTCTCAGCCGTGTCGAACGCCGCTTCCCGGAATTGAACTTTGAATTGGAGGAGTGTCCGTGCGGCGCGGGCGAATTTCTCCGGGGCGGCGACCCACTGCCGGCGCAGACGCTGCGGTCGTGCCGCGCCTCCGATGCGATTCTGCTAGGCGCCATGGGCATGCCCAACGTCCGCTGGCCCGACGGCCGCGAAATGGCGCCGCAACTGGACCTGCGCGAACAACTCGACCTATACGCCGGCGTCAGGCCCATCCGTCTCTACAACGCGGCTCACTCGCCTCTGCGGAATCCGGCGATCGACTACGTGCTTGTTCGCGAATCCACCGAGGGGCTCTTCTCGTCGCGCCTGAAGACCCGCGCGAAAGGCGCGACGGAGGTGCGCGACGAACTGCTCGTTTCACGCGCGGGTTCCGAACGCCTGTTCCACTTCTCGTTTCAGTTAGCGCGCACGCGCAAGCGGCGCCTCACACTGGTGGACAAAGCGAACGTGCTCCCCTCGATGGCCTTCTTTCGCGAAGTGTTCGATGAAGTCGCCGTGCAATATCCCGACGTTTCGACCGAGCGTGTCTATGTGGACGCCATGGCGCTGTTCCTGGTGCGCAATCCCGAACGCTATGACGTAATGGTCACCGAGAACATGTTTGGCGATATTCTCTCCGATCTCGCGGCGGGCACGGTGGGTGGCATGGGTATGGCGCCCTCGGCGGATATCGGTCCGCGCTGGGCGGTCTTTCAGCCTGCCCATGGTTCGGCGCCCGATATCGCCGGGCAAGGCAAGGCGAATCCCGTGGGCATGATCCTCTCGGTGGCGATGATGTTGGAATGGTTCGGCGGCGGCGCGCACATGGAAGCCGCGCGGCTCGTGCGTCACGCCGTGGAAACCGTGCTGGCCGATCCCGCCAATGCCACGCCCGACCTGGGCGGCCGCCTGACCACCACTGAACTGACGCAGAAGATCGAGGCGCAGATCTAGATGACGCTCACACGACGGCAACTCTCCCTTGCGTTGATCGCCGGCGGCGCTTCGGCCCGTACACGCGCCAACCGCTTTCCCGGCGCGCAGTGGGAAGCACGCGGCCCCGAGGCGGCAGGCATGGACGGCGCGAAGCTCGATGAACTCGCGGCAAAGCTCGAAGGGCGCGGCTGCGTGGTGAAGGACGGCTATGTTGTGAAGGCGTGGGGCAATCAGGCGGA
>CAYUZM010000194.1:0-8450 GCA_964449665.1 uncultured Solibacteraceae bacterium | reverse complement strand
GCCAGGGGAACGCCGTTCCGTTGGCGGTGGTCTTGGGTTCGGGGGGGGGGGGGGGGTGGGGTGGTTTCTGCGGTGGTGGTTTGCGCGGCAGCCATTTGTGCGGTGGTTTGTGCGGCGGCTGTTCGTGCGGTGGTGAGCAGCAATGCGAGCAGGGCGAGAGCCCCGATGCTCCGCTGCGCAGGGAAGTTTCCGTAGACGCCGCATAGAATGGTTCGTCGCATGGTCCGAGTGTCCCATGCCCTGAAGCCGCATCCGGGCATTTGCGGCGCGCGTGGCGCGTCACGGGTTGACGCGACGCATCAAAATTTTGGAAACGGCTTCCGCCGTCGGAATCGCACTCGCGCTCGTCCGTTACGGGATCAGGTAGCTACCTAGGCGGCGTACCGGACGCGGAACGGAAGAGCGGAGTGGCGAATGGGCGTGGAATCACTTATGCCGGTAAGTGATTCTGCCTCGGGTGAGATCGTAGGGGGAAAGTTCCAGCGTGACGCGGTCGCCGTTCATTACTTTGATGCGATTCCGCCGCAACTTACCCGCCATCGTCGCAAGCACGGTCGTCCCGACGTCCAGCTCAATGGAAAACATGCCGGCGCGAAACTTCTCGACAACCTTGCCCAATACTTCGATCGAATCTTCTTTTGGCAATCGGTACCTTAGATTGAAATTGCGTTGGCGTGGTTAGTAGCGATTCCCACGGCGCTGGCCGCCGCCACCGCCATTGCCGCGACCACCGCCGCCGCGATCTTCTTTCGGACGCGCTTCGTTGACGTTCAACGTTCTGCCGTCCAGATCCCGCCCATTGATCTCAGCAATCGCGCGATCGCCTTCGGCGTCGTTGCCCATCTCGACGAAACCAAAGCCCCGGGCCTGGCCCGTTTCGCGGTCCGTCACGATGCTGACACGATCCACCGTGCCGTAGGCCTCAAACATGGAGCGAACTCCCGCTTCCGTGCTTCCGAAACCAAGGTTTCCAACAAAAATATTCTTCACTTGAATCTTCTTTCTGAAATTTGCAGAACGGCGAATCGGCAGGATCAAGCAAGAGCGGCCGGAACCGGACGTGGAAGGATGCGCGAATCAACAAACTGTCAAACTACCCTTCTATCATCGCACGAATCGGCGAGAGGCATTTACTTTGCCGCCCAGCGTATTCCCTGCGCAAGCAACTTGCGGAACTCCGGCGCCGCCAGATTGGGATTGGGCTCGCCCTTCCAGGTGTGCCCGAACATGGTGACGTACACCCGCCCTTTGCCGTAGGTCCGCACCCAATCCATCGGCTCGTTGTGGCCGGAGACGGGCGAGTGCGCATAGGTGAGCACCGTCAACCCTTGCGCCGGGCCATGCTGGCCGTGCGTCAGCTGCTCCATGGGCTGCAGCCAACGCGCGGGCAATCCGCGGGTCACCTCATGCCGCCGGTTGAGCACATGCACCTCGAAGGCGCCGCGCGCCGGATGCCCCGGCTTGAGGCCGCTGCCCTTGGGAATCGCCGTCACCTTGCCATCGCCGGACACGAGCAGGCCGGGACCGAAATCCGGATCACGCCACCCCAACCCGATCATCTGGTTATAGGCTTCCCAATGCAGAAAGGCGTTGTTCGCCGCATGGAACGAAACGAACCCGCCGCCCCCTTTCACGTACGCCTCAAACGCCTGCCGCACATGCTGGGGCCACTGCACGCCTTTGTCCGTATGCCCGCCATTGAAATTCACGACGACGACATCGTACGGCCGAAAATCTGGATTCCAAGCGGGGAGCGTTTCGGGCGTCAGGGTGGCTACCTCGGCGCGGAACCCTCCGGCCTCGTCCAGCGCGCTCCGAATTCCCGCCGTTGCCGCGGCCCAATCGTGATTGTTCACGCCGTCGACAATCAGGACGCGGATTTCAGCGGGCGCCGAGAAAGCGGCCCCCAAAAGTGCGCCCACAAGTATCGCCCCACGCGCATATCGCATCAAGGCAATTCTAACTGGAGCTATTCCACCGTCATCTTGGTGCCCTGTGTTTCCGCGCCTTTCGATAACGTCTCGATGCGCTGATCCAACACCTCGCGAATGCCCTTCAACATTTCGATTCGCGCCTTTCGGAAGTGCTCGCTCGCCGCGCCCGTGGGCGCCATCGCATGCACCATCTTCGACAGCGACGGGCCAAAGCCGCCGCACAAACAGTTCGTTTCCGGGCGCTGCGCCGTCTCTTCCGCCTTCATTGATTCGTCGCTCATGTCGCGCTCCTCATCTCCACTACTAGCACATCCATTTCCATGCGGGCCTTTACCGGGACCATGGACGCCATGGTCGTCGGCAAGCCGACGTGCCGCCGCAGGGTCCCGACCTCGACCACCAGCTCATCCCGTTTTTTGAAAAGCCCGATTTCGCCTTTTTGCACAAACGGCATGTGCAGCCGCACCTCATAGTGATCGCCCTGCCGCGCAAACGAGTACGGTTTCTCTACCTGCGTCACGGCCGCCGGATCGACGCCCGGCGGGTACAAGCCTTCCGCCAGCGCGCGCAGCCCCTCATACCCCAGCACCTCGCGGTTGAAGAGCGGAACGCGCGACACGGGCACCGGCGCGAAGTAGGCGACGATTTCATCCAACACGCGCGTTTGCGACTCGCGCCATTGCACGAAGAAGGGGTCATGGACGGCCTCCGGGAGCACCCGGTTCACGATCACGCCATCGACGGTCAGCCCATGCAGCGAGAAGTACACGAACGCCCGCTGGGTTTCGCGCAGCACCATCTTTTCGGCGTTGGTCACCAGGCGCACGCTGGTGATTTGTGGATCTTCCAACACCACATCGATTCCCTGAATCTTTGTGAACAGGTCCTGGATATTGCCGAAGTAACTGTCGGGCGGCGCCTCCACGGGACCGAGCTTGTTGACCAGCGGCCTCACGGCCTTCATCACGCTCCGCTGGAAGGTGAACACGTGTTTGATGTACCAATCGAGCGTCGTCGGAAGGCTCACGAACCGCAGCGACTCGGCAGTAGGCGCGCAATCGAGAATGATCACGTCAAAGCGGCGGTCGCGCCGGTACTCGTTCACGTACATCATGGCGCTCAACTCTTCCATGCCCGGGAAGATTGCCATCTCTTCGGCTTCGACGTCGCCCAGTCCCGTGGTTCGCAGCACGGAGGTGATGTAACCGGAGATTTCCTTCCAGTGCCGCTTGATCTCGCGCTGGATGTTCACTTCCTGAATCCACAGGTTCGCGGCCATCGGCTTGGGATCGGAGGTGTCTCCGTGAAACAAGCCGCCTTCGAGATCGAAGGCGTCGCCCAGGCTGTGCGCGGGATCGACGCTCATGACCAGCGTCCGGTGGCCCAACTGCGCGAGCCGCACGCCGGTCGCCGCCGCGACGCTTGTCTTGCCCACTCCGCCTTTGCCGCTGAACAGAAGAATCCTCATGACGTCACTATGAGGATGCCACCAGCCCGGGCGCGGATCTATTCGATCGGTGCTCGGAGTTCTACAGTTGCGTGCCGCCGCTCAGCTTGAGGATTGTATTGAGGAACGACTTCAACTCCGGACACGCAGTCGCGGCAACGGCGAGACTCTTGCCTTTCAGAATCACACCTGCATCGCGCCGCTTCGAGTACGACCGCTTCTTCCCCAATCGGAAAATATCCGCGATGTGGTGGGAAGGGGGCTTGGAGTGGTTCACGGCTTCGGGCTCCCCGGCCGGGGCGGCCCGATTATGCCCTGCCAACCGCTGAATATCGGACCAGAACGGAAGCAACCAAGCCTCGAAGTCGTGCTGGGCTGCATGAGGATGAAATCGCGACTCCGGGCCCACCCACGCCCTCATCTTTCGCCTCGCATCTTCCGCACTCGCGAAGTCGCCGCTTCCGGTGTAGACATCGGTCAACGCGATCACGGCGTCAGCCGGTTTCTTCCCATTCCGCAGCAGTGCTTCAACGATCCGCCGCAGTTTCTCGCCTTTGTACACGCGTCCATCGCAAGGGACTGGGTCCAGATTCGGCATTTCTGCAATCTCGCGAGTCTTCAAGAATTCCCGCAGATGCGGCATAAATGCACGCTCCGTGCCACCTTCGACGAGGATCGCAATCTTCAAGCCCGCGCTCCCATGCGTCCATTCCGCCACAACTCGTCCAGCGAGTAGTCATCCAACCACTCATCCAAATCGAGTTCACTCGCGCGTGTCACCCTCGTGATCCCTTCCTCATCCGAGTCCAGCACGACAACCTCGTCTGGCCTCAAGAATCGGATCAATGTGTCGGAATGCGTTGCCACGACGAGTTGGGTTCGCGCCGATGCCTCCCTAAATTGTTCAGCCAACAAGCTCAATAGTTCCGGATGCAAACTTACTTCCGGTTCATCGATTAGCGTTAGCGCAGTCAATCCCGGGCTTTGCAGTAAAGTTGTCAGCCAAAGGTAACGGAGTGTCCCCTCCGACAACTGGTGCATGTAGAAGGGCTTCGATACCCCACGTTCGCGCCATCCAAGCGAAATTGTCCCAGCCGCCACAGGGGGAAATTCCAATCGCTCGAATCGAGGAAACGCCGCACGCAGGGAGTCTTCAATCACCTGGAACCGCTCTCGATCCGATTCGCGCAATGAGAACAGACAAGCGACTAGGTCTTCGCCGTCCTTGCCGGGCAGATCGGCCGGTCTCAATTGCTGTGGCAGCCGGATGGGCGAGCGGGCTTCGACATTGAGTGCGTGGTAGTGGCTCAGCGACGCCAGTTCGCGCACTAGGTCTTGCCCCATGTATTATTTCGGAGCCTGTGACAGGGATGATCACACCTCATTTAAGGTGAAATCCGGGGATAAGACGTGATGCGACTGGTCCGGCGTCATCATGTCCCCACGGACAATCTGGTAACCCGCGCCCTGTACCCACAGACCGATCCAATACAGCCAGGGGCCGGAATTGTCAACGCCGGATTCTATCGTTTCGATCGCTAGGGACAACTCATCTGTTCCCTCGTAGGTAACCAGACTGGCCAAGCCTCCCAGATCCGAAAGCGACTTCCGCAATTCGCCTTTCGCGGACCGCGAAAGCAGTGTGAGAGCGTCGAGAAGCGACGTTTTGCCAGTTCCGTTGGCACCGATCAGAACCGAAACTGGGCGCAACTCCAATTTCACGTCGCGTAATCGCCGAAATCCTTGAACAGTCAGTGTGCCAAAGCGCGGCCAAGTCACACTCATACTGTACCGTCTACCGGCCAATACGGGCGAGTCTGCAATCGGCTTATTTGAGGGGACAGAATCGCGTTGAGGCAACCGGATCCGTCGCGAAACAGGTAGAGTAACCCAGAGGGCCGCGTTCGCGGCCGGTGAGGACGCAAATGGAATATCTGATCGGAGTACTGATGGGCGTGGCGATTGCCGGCCTTGCGGCGGGAACGGGAATGGATCGCGACCGTTCGTTTGCCCCCGTCGTTATGATCGTGATTGCGTTCTACTACGTGCTGTTTGCCACCATGAGTGGTTCCACGCGCGTGCTTGTGGTGGAAGTCGTCGTGGCGATGGGCTTCTCGCTGGTGGCGGTGGCCGGGCTTCTAACAAAGCCGTGGATTGCCCCAGCGGCGATCATCGCCCATGGCCTGTTCGACACGGTTCATCATCTGTTAATCGACAACACTGGGATGCCGAAGTGGTGGCCTGGATTCTGCATGTCGATCGACATCGCACTAGGCGCGGCGCTGGTGGCGCTTCTGATGCGCCGAATTCGCGCGACGCCGGCGGTCCCACCGGGCTTGGGGCCGTAGCCCGGCCCCGGAACCGGCACTCACTTCGCAGGCAGCGCAAACACGACATACCCCTTCGGCAGGTCCGAACGCACGGCCGGCGGAGTTTTGGCGCTTCCGGGGTGGCCGCCTCCGGAATTGATTTTCGACGACGCCGGAACGACCAGGAATTGCCGGCCGCCCGCCTCATACATCGACGGAATCCCCTCGGAGCCCGCCGGCAGCAGGGCCGTCCAGAGAACCTTGCCGGTCTCCTCATCGAGCGCGCGAATTTTTCCGTCGCTGGCCGCAATGAAGATCAGACCCGCGGAGGTCACGATCATCCCGTGATGTTCGGCCATGAAAGCGCCGGTATCGCGCGCGCCCTCGGCTTCCGCCACCGCATCCTGCCCCAACGGGACCTTCCACTTGATCGTGCCGGTATTCAAATCGTAGGCCACCACTTGCGACCATGGCGGGCCGGTAATGTAGGGCTGGTTCGGATAGAGTCCCCAGTCGGTGTAGTAACGAACGCGTGGCGTCTCGCTTCCGGCTGGATAGTCTGGGCCGCCCAGCGGCGTGTATTGATCGGCATTCCCTGGGCGGGCATCGAGTCCACGCGGCGCACCGCCCGAGGCAACCACAGGACCGCGCGCGACCGGCTTCGGCGGCGGCGCCACGTCCGAACTTTCGGCCGGCGCCGCAAGGGCACCCAGATACGCGAACAGTTCCTCGACCGCCGCATCGTTCAGATCGCGGAACGCGGGCATCTTGCCCCGGCCATTCCGCACTGAGATGCGGAACGATTCCAAGGTGAGGCGCTTGCCGATTCCCGCCAGCGCGGGCGGTCCCGAGCCTTCGCGCACGCCATCGACGCCGTGACATGCCTGGCAGCGGGCGGCGTAGACCGCTTTGGCTCCCGTGCCCGTGGCGCGCTTCGCCAGAGGATCTTCGAGACTCAGCTTGTAGATAGTGGGCCAATCCTGAGTATTCAGGTACATCAGGCCTTTCGTGGGATTCACCGCGCCGGAGCCCCAATTGGAACCTCCGCGCGCCCCAGGCATCGAGATGGTCTCCGTCATTCCCGGCGGCGTATAGAGACCTTCGTTACGCATGGCGGCGATTCGTTCTTTCCACGCCTCGCGTTCGCCGGGCGTGAGGATGTAGGGGTTCACATCGTCCGCCGAAACCGTCTGGCGCGCGAAGGGCGGGGGCGCGGTTGGGAAAGGCTGCGTGGGCCAGGCCTGCTCACCCGGCATGTTGCTCTTGGGGACGGGACGTTCCTCGATCGGCCATAGAGGCTTGCCGGTGACGCGATCGAAGACGTAGAGGAATCCTTGCTTGCTGGACTGCGCGACGACATCGACCGGCTTGCCTTCGTGCATCACCGTGAGCAGTTGCGGCGCGGCGGTGGTGTCGTAGTCCCACAGGTCGTGGTGAACCAGTTGGAAGTGCCAGAGCCGCTTCCCGGTCCGGGCGTCGAGGGCGACGAGTGAGTTGGAAAACAGATTGGACCCGATGCGGTCGGCCCCGTAGTAGTCGTAGGTTGGCGAACCGGTTGGGAAGTACGCGATGCCCCGTTTCACGTCCACTGTGATCTCGCCCCATGTGTTGGCACCGCCGGAGTACTTCCACGCGTCCTTGGGCCATGTGTCGTAGCCGAACTCGCCGGGATGCGGAATCGTATGAAAGCTCCACACGAGCTTGCCCGTGATCACGTCATAGGCGCGGATGTCGCCTGGAGGCGCGAGATAGGCCTCGCCCGGCGTCGAACCCAACAGAATCAGGTTCTCGAACACGCGCCCGGGCGTGTCGGTTTGAATGCGATTGATCGATTTGGGATCGCGGCCGAGCCCCTGCCTCAGGTCGACGAGTCCCCGCTTGCCGAACTTCAGGATCGACTTGCCGGTGCGCGCATCGATCTCTTGCAGGTAGTCGTTGATGGCGAAGATCAGCCGCCGGTCTTTGCGGTTCTTGCTTTCCCAATAGGCGATGCCGCGCGTGGTCAGGCCGGGGAGGTTCTCATGAATCCAGATCTCTTTCCCGGTGGTCGCGTCCAAGGCGACGAGCGAACTGTTCTTCGCCAGGACGTACATGACGTTGTCGACAATGACGGGGTTGAACAGGTAGGCGCGGTCATCGCCGGTTGGATAGACCCAGGCCACCTCCAACTGGCTGACGTTGGATTTGTTGATCTGATCGAGCGTGACGAAGTGCGAGGAATCCGGCCCGCCGCCGTAGTCGGCCCATTGCTTGCGATTCTGTTCGGCGGCGGGCAGTGCAGAGGGCGCGCATAGAGCGAGTGACAGGAGTGCGGCGGGCAGGCGGCGGCGCTTGGGTGCGCACTTGGGGGCGCGCATTGCGGCGCGCTTCAGGGCACGCATCGCGGCACGGGTGGATTCATCGTGGACCATGGGTTCTTCCTTTTTCGACACAGGAGCATTTGATCGTAGCGCATCGCTCAGCGGCGGCAGCGTTTAAGCGCAGCCAGATGCTTTGGCCGTTCGGGCCGGCGTTCATGCCGCCATGCCGATGTGCCCGGCCGGGTTGGCTGGGGCGGGCAGTCCCAACGACGGGCGGCCGGGCCCGCGCAATGCCGCCGCGATTGCCGCCATCTCCAGCGCCGGATGGCCGCGCAGCGTGGAATCGATCTTCTTGAACAGCGACTGCCCCGCGTGCCAGCGCTGCACCGCGTCGCGATGACGCGCGGCGGCCTCGGCCGCGGATGACCGCCGGCTGTCGAGGTCGAGCGCGTGCACGGCG
>CAYUZM010000193.1:910-8486 GCA_964449665.1 uncultured Solibacteraceae bacterium | reverse complement strand
GGAAGTGCTGCAGCCGCTCTTCGAAACGATGCAGAAGTCGCTCGCGGCCGGGTTGCGGAGGGGCGGTGAACTCCGGGCCGGTGTCGACGTGCGGGTTTTTGCGGAGACGTTTTTTGGCCTCTACATCGCAACGACGCTGCAGTGGGCCATTCAAAGCAATCCGCCGAAAGGGTGGCACAAGCGTGTCATGCGCCAGCGCTTGGGCCAATTGATCCAACTGGCGCGTAAAGGAGGCGCGGCATGAAACGAGCCCTACTCGTTCCGGTCGCCGTCGTGCTGGCAGGCGCAGCGTGGTTTCTCCTGCGGGCAACCAACACAAAGACTGGCGAGCCTTGGAGCGGTGTTCTCGAATCGCGCGAGATTCAGGCCGGCTCACGGGTTGGCGGCCGCGTATGGGAGGTACTCGTCGATGAAGGGCAAACGGTTGACGCCGGCACCGTGCTGGTGCGCTTCGAACGCCGCGAATGGGAAGCGGAACGTGGCCAACTGGAGGCGCGCCGGGGGCAGGCCTTAGCGCAAGCCGAACGCCTCGCGCATGGATTTCGTCCGGAAGAAATCGCACAGGCCGAAGCGGCCGTGCGGCAGTCCGACGCGGCGTTCGCGGCGCTACGAGAGGGAGCGCGTCCGCAGGAACGCGAACAGGCCGGCGCGGAGTATCGGGCCGCGCAGGCGGAAGCTCGGAACGCGGAGACAACCTATCGCAGGATGGAATCGCTCTTCACAAGCGGCGACCTGTCGGCGCAAGCGCACGACGACGCCAAATCGCGGAGAGATCTCGCCGCGGCCAAAGCCGAAGCATCGCGCCAGCGCGTGGAACTGCTGAGCGCCGGCACGCGCGCCGAGGATCTCCGTGCCGCCGAGCAGCGTCTCCGCCAGGTGCAGGCCTACGCGGAGATGCTGCGTAAAGGCTCGCGCAGCGAGGATATCGCGGAGGCGAAGGCACGCGTGGCCGAAATTGGGGCGCTACTCGAAGCCAACGCTATTCGTCTGGATGAAACCGAAGTCCGCGCTCCGGTCCGCGCGCGCATCGAGTCCATCTCGGTCCGTCCAGGCGACCTCGCCTCGCCGGGTAAAGCAGTTGCCACGTTACTTGAACTCGATCAGGTTTGGGCGCGCATCTACGTTCCCGAAACCGAGCTCGGCCTGATCCGCGTGGGCGCTCCGGTCGAGCTTCGCACGGGAACCCGCCCGGATCGCGTCTACGCAGCCACGATCGAACAGGTCAACACGAAGGCGGAGTATCTCCCCCGCAACGTGCAAACCCTCGCCGATCGCGGCCATCTCGTCTTCGGCGTGCGTCTCCGGCCGGCGCCGTCCAACGGTGAACTAAAACCGGGAATGACTGTCTTCGCCACGCTCGCCAACCAACCGCGGTAACTGCCATGGATCCCGTCATCACCGCGGAGAACATTACGATCCGCTTCGGCGACTTCACCGCCGTTCGTGAAGTGAGCCTCAGCGTGCAACGCGGCGAAATCTTCGGATTCCTGGGCCCGAACGGGTCGGGAAAGACGACTCTCATCAAGGCCCTCTGCGGCCTGGTCCCCATCGCTTCGGGCAATGGCACCATCCTGGGACTTGACGTTCGCACGCACGCCTTCGACGTGAAGCGCCGCATCGGCTACATGTCTCAGAAGTTTGGACTCTACGAGGACCTCACCGTCAGCGAGAACATCGATTTCTATGGCGGCGTCTACGGCCTCACCGGCGCCGCGCTCGCCTCCCGCAAGAAGGAACTGGTCGAGCTCACGTCTCTCGCGCCTTATCTGGAACGGCGCGCCCAGCGCCTCTCCGGCGGCTGGAAACAGCGCCTCGCCCTTGCCTGCGCGCTTGTACATTCGCCCGAAGTCGTGTTCCTCGACGAGCCCACGGCCGGAATTGATCCCGTCGCGCGCCGCGCCCTGTGGGACCTCTTGTTCACGCTGTCGGGCCGCGGCGTCACGTTCTTCGTCACGACGCACTACATGGACGAGGCCGAGCGCTGCTCGCGCGCCGGATACATCTATCTCTCGAAGCTGATCGCCATTGGCACCATCGAGGAGTTGCAGCGAATGCCCGAAGCCAATCCGCCGGGACTGGTTCGCGTGGAACTGCGTATCGAACAATCCAGCGCCGCGCTGGCGCTGATCCGCACGCTTCCCTACGTTCGGGAATCGACAATCTTCGGCCGCTCCGTGCATGTGCTCATCGACGAGATTGCACTCGGCCGCCTGAGCGCCGACCTCAACGCCCAAGGCGTTTACGCGGAGATTCACCCCGCCGGGGCCTCGCTCGAAGACGTCTTTGTCACACTGACCAACCGCATCGCGAAAGAGGACGCCGCATGACCGATGGCTTGTTCTCCGGCCTCGGTCCGGTTTGCCGGAAGGAGTTCGTCCACTTGTCGCGCGACCGGACCACCGTCTTCTTCGCGCTTGCCATTCCCATCGTGCAGCTCCTCATGTTTGGCTTTGCGATCGACACAAACGTGCGCCAAGTGCCCACCATCGTGCTCGATTCGGCACGCACACAGGAAAGCCGCCGCCTGATTGAAAGCTTCGCCAATTCCGATGTCTTTGACATCCGGTATGTAGCCACAAGCGAAGACGACCTCTACGCCCACTTCAAATCGGGCCGGGCGAAAGTCGGCATCCGCATCCCGCCCGACTACTCGCGCCTCCTCCAGGAGGGACAACAGGCGACTGTCCAGGTTCTCGCCGATGGCTCCGATTCCACCATCACGAGCCAGGCAGTTTCGACAGCCAATGGCGTCGTGCTGCAGGAATCCATGCGCGAACTGGTGGGCGACCGTGGACGGGCGCCGGTCGAGGCCCGGCCCGCCGTGCTCTACAATCCCGGCCTGCGCTCGCCGAACTTCTTCGTTCCCGGCCTGATCGCCATCATGCTGCAGATGATGGTGATGATGCTGGTCGCCTTCTCCGTCGTGAGGGAACGCGAGCGCGGCACGCTCGATCAACTCTGGCTCACACCCGTAGCTCCCCTGGGACTGATGGTGGGCAAGATCATTCCCTATGGTCTGCTTGCATTCTTTGAGCTGACCGTCATCTTAGGACTGATGCGAGTGATCTTCCGCGTACCCATCCACGGGAGCGTGCTGCTGCTCTACGTACTCTCGGCGGCATTTATCCTGACCGTCCTCGGGCTCGGCCTGCTCATCTCGACTCGCGCGCAAACCCAGGCCGAGGCCTTTCAGATGGCGATGGGCACGCTGCTCCCCAGCGTCTTCCTCTCCGGCTACATCTTCCTGATCGAAAACATGCCGTTGCCCTTCCAACTCGTCAGCCGTGTCATACCGGCCACCTACTTCATCGCCATCCTGCGCGGCATCGTTTTGCGAGGCGCCGGCATGGCCGAACTGTGGCCGCAGGCATTGATTCTCACGGGCATGGGTTGCGTCGCGATTCTGCTGGCGTCGCGTGCGTTTGTGAGGACTCGGGGATAGGCGCCTCGACGCCGTCGCGTTCAGTACGCCGCCAGCCAGCGCGCCTTATCGATCACCTTCTGCGCATTCGGCAGGAATGCCGCCTCCAGCGGAGGCGCGAACGGCACCGGCGTATCGGGCGCGGCAATCCGCAGCACCGGCCCGTCGAGGAACTCGAAGGCTTTTTCGTTGATGCGGGCGCTGATCTCGCCGCCAATGCCGCCGGTGAGCGTGTCTTCGTGCAGCACGATCACGCGCGAACATTTCCGCACGCTCGCCAGGATCGCCTCTTCGTCGATCGGCAAAAGCGTGCGCAGGTCGAGAATTTCCAGCGACACACCTTCGCGGTCCAACACCTCGGCCGCCTCGTTCGCCACGTGCACCATCGCGCCGTAGGTAATCACGGCAATGTGTTTCCCCTCGCGATGCAGACGCGCCTTGCCCAGCGGCACCGTGTAATCGTCCTCCGGCACTTCGCCTTTAATGCTGCGATACAACTTCTTGTGCTCGAAGAAAATCACGGGGTCGTTGTCGCGTATGGCCGACTTGATGAGCCCCTTGGCGTCGTAAGCGGTCGCCGGCTCCACCACTTTCAATCCCGGCGTCTTCACGAACCAGGCTTCCGGATTCTGCGAATGATAGGGCCCGCCGTGAATCCCGCCGCCCGATGGCGCGCGCACCACAATGGGCGCGGGAGCATTCCAGCGGTATCGCGTCTTGGCCGCGAAGTTGACGATCTGGTCGAAACCACACGTAATGAAATCGGAAAACTGCATCTCGGCGACCGGCCGCATGCCGGCAAAGCTCGCTCCAATGGCCGCGCCGACAATCGCCGACTCCGCGATCGGCGTGTCCACAATGCGCTCCTCGCCGAAACGATCCAACATTCCCGCGGTGATCTTGAAAGCGCCTCCGTAGATGCCAATGTCCTCACCGAGGCAGAAGACCTTGGAGTCGCGCTCCATCTCCTCCCAAATGCCCTGGCGGATCGCCTCCAGGTAGGTGACCATCGCCATCAGAGGCTCCCTTCGTAGACGCCCTCGGTCAGCGTGGACGCATCGGGATAGGGGCTGTTTTCGGCCCACTCGATGGCCTCGTCGGCTTCGCGCTTAATGCGCGCCTGCACGTCGTCTAACTCTTCGCGCGTGGCCCAACCCTGGTCGATCATGATGCGTTCCACGCGCTTGATCGGATCCTTATCGGCCCACTCCGCCCACATGTGCTCGGGCACGTAATCGCCGCCATCGTGCGCCGAATGCCCGGTCATGCGAAACGTCTTGCATTCGACAAGTGACGGCCCGTGACCGGCGCGCGCGTAATCGGCGGCGCGCTTGATTGCGCGATATACGGCGAAGATGTCGTTCCCATCGACAATCTCGCCCGGAATGCCATACCCCGGAGCCCGGTCGGCAACATGCTCGCACGCCATCTGCTTTTCAAGTGGTGTCGAGTAGGCGTACATGTTGTTGTTGCAGATGAATACCACGGGCGCTTTCTGCACGGCCGCCAGGTTGAGTCCCTCGTGCCAGTCGCCGCGGCTGGTGGCGCCGTCGCCAAAGATGTTGAACACGATATTGCGCGAGCGCTGGAACTTGAGCGCCATGGCGGTGCCGGTCGCCACGGGAACGGAGGCGGCCATGGCGCTGATGATCGCGACAATGCGGCGGCTCAGGTCGCCCATATGCATGTTGCCTTCGCGCCCTTTGGTGAGTCCGCCGACGCGGCCCATGTATTGCGCGAAAATTTCACGCGGCGTTACGCCCCGCACCAGGTAGAGCCCTAGGTCGCGGTGGCACGGGTACAACCAGTCGTCATGCGCGGCCACCAGGCCGGCGCCGACACAGATCGATTCCTGTCCACGGCCCACATACACTCCACCCAGGATCTTTCCCTGACGGTAGAGTTTGCGCTCAATGCGGTCTTCCACTTCGCGCTGCAGAGCCATATAGTAATGGCCACGGCGGGCGATCTCCTCGGGACGAAGAGCGAGATCGGCCTCGCTTTCCGCCGCCGCGGCGCCGTTTTCCAAGAGCGGGCCCACTGGTTTCACTGCTGCCATGGATTGCCTCCACGGGCGATTGCCCAAACTTTCTAGTATACCCGCCTACCTCCGCGGCCCCGCCTTCAGCGGCGCCGGCTTTGCGGCCAACACCGGCGCCATAACACGGTCGAGTTCGGCCTCGCTCCACGCGCCAAAATCCACCCCTCTGGCGAGCGACCAGTGCTCCACCAGGGTTGCCGACTGGCCTTTCGCAAGGCGCCGGAGCGGACCGAGGAACTCTAATTCGAGAAACTCGGCGTTGGTGAATGTTTCAAACGAAGAGCCGAAATCCGGGTAGCGGCGGTTGCCGAATGCTTCCGTTCGCTTCACGAACAGCAGATCGTCGAGCACGTAGGCGCCCCAAGTGTCGGTGTTGAACGCGCCGATCTTCTGCGGCGTGGCATTGGCCGGATCCTGGCGCAGCGTCAAATACTTTTCGTAGAACTTCCATCGCGGATCGGCGAGATTCGTGTAGGCCCACAGCACCAGCGGATTCGTCGGCAACAGGTCTCGGGGATGTTTGCCGCGAGGCGGGAATCCCGTAATCGCGCGCCCTCCAGGAGCCATCATGGTGAGCGTCCACGGCGCCATCTCGAGCGGCTTCACGCCGGTGTAAACAGCGTGGTGGTCCAGCGTTACATTGCTCCCGCTGGGCGCCATCGAAATCGTAATGCGCTTCTCAAATCCGGCCGAATCCACCGGCTGCCGGGCGGCCACGCCGTCACGCCGCACTTCGATGCTCACGCGGCCGTTGTCGAGCGCCCAACTGGTTTCAAGCGCTTCCGGGGCGACCCACAACCGGTGGCCCCCACGCAGCTGATATTCCTTCTCGCCGCTCTTCCCCAGTTGCTCCGCGAACTCCTTCAAAACATTTTTGCCGCCGATGAATGAGTAGCTCATCACGCGCGGACCAACGTCGGAGGTGACGATCATCTCCACCTCGCCATTGGAAATCCGGTAGCAGTTCGTCCATCCCTTCCAGGCGGTCTTTTCCACTTTCACTTGAGCGTGCATGGCAACGGTGAGCAGGATCGGGAACAGGAGCGCGCGCGTCATTGTGGTCATTATTTCTTGATTGCGAGCACGGCGTCCAGTGGCGCACCCGTGGTTTCGCCGCGCACTTCGCTGAAGCCCGCCGCGTTCAAGAGCGCCCCGTACTGTGCGAAGCTGCGCTCGCGCCCCTCGGTGCAAATCAGCATATTGAGCGACTGCATGTGCGCGCCCGCGGGGCCGGCGAGATCGTCATCCAGCAGCTTTTCCGCAATGAGCAGTGCGCCGCCCACGGGGAGCGCCGCATAAATCCGAGCCAGCAGCCTCTCGATCTTATCCTCGCTCCAGTCGTGCAGAATGCGGCCCAAGGCGTATAGATCGGCGGGCGGAAGAGGATCGGTGAAGAAGTCGCCGCCGATCAATTCCACGCGCGATCCCTCCGTGAATTCGCGCGCATAGTCAATCACCTCGGGCAAATCGAACACCGCCGCCTCCATTCCGGGATAACGCCCGGCGATGGCCATGGCCAAATGCCCGGTCGCACCTCCCAGATCGACAAGGCGGCGATACGGAGAAAAATCGAACACGGCGGCGACCGCCTTCGAGCTCATCTGGCCGAGACCATGCATGCCGAGAAGGAACGTCCGCCGGTCTTCGTCCGTGCGGAAGAAGTGCGAAAACAGAGCGCCATCGAGGCCAAAGGTCTGCTTCCAGCGATGCCCGCCTTCGCGCACCGCGTCGTCCATGTGCGCCCACATCGGGTACAACACGCGGTCGGAGTAAAGGATGTAGCCGACCAGCGTGCGTGGGCTCCCGCGCAGCAGATACTCGGTCGCCAGCACGGAGTTCGCATAGAGCGAACCGCGTTTCTCCAAAAGCCCCAACGAGACGCACGCATCGAGCAATCGCGCGGCCGAGTCTTCCGACGAGCGGAGATGGAGCGACACCGCATTGGCGTCATCAGGACCGCCTGCCAGGCGCTCGAAGACACCCAGCGAGACGGCGGTGAACATCACCTTCGAACGGCGAAAGGCTTCGATCAGATCGAGAATTGGCTTTGGATCGGCTTGTGTCATTTCTGGAATGGATCCCACCCCCGGGGCGGAAGCGGCTTGCCGTCCAGC
>CAYUZM010000193.1:0-900 GCA_964449665.1 uncultured Solibacteraceae bacterium | reverse complement strand
CACCGGCGACCCCGAGGCGTACGGCCGGACCCTGGCCGAACGGCTCCGCTACCTGCCGGCCGATCCAGCCGATGCGCCGGAGCGGAATCTCGTTGAACGTGGCCGGCACGCGGCGCCGGCGAGGCACGGTGAACAGCAGTTCGTAGTCTTCCCCATAGGTCAAAGCGCGATCCAATCGCACGCCCGCCGGCGTCGGAATCGGCCCGGTCAGTTCGGCGGCCACGCCCGACTCGACGCACATGCGATGAAGGTCGAGGGCAAGACCGTCGCTCAAATCCATGCACGCGGAAGCGAGCCGGTTCTCTCGCAGATAGCGGCCCAGCGCCAGACGCGGCTCGAAGCGCACACGTTTCCCGCCGGCCTCCGTGCCCAACTCACCCGAAACATAAATGGCGTCTCCCGCTTTGGCCGTGTCGCGGCGCAACGCTTTGCCGCGCGGCGCGTATCCCAGCACCATCAGATCGCAAAGCACCTTCTGCGCGCGCGTCAAATCCCCACCGCCCAACACCGCGCCGGATTCGCCGGCAAGCGTGCGCATCCCCTTGTAGAAGTCGTTCATCCATTTCCCGCAAGCCCACTCGGGGAGCGCCATGGAGACGAAGTATGCGAGCGGAGTCCCGCCCATCGCGGCAATATCGGAAAGCGCTCGCGCCAGCGCACGATAGCCCAGCGCGCCAGGAGGCGCCGTCTTGCGCATGAAGTGCGTGCCTTCCAGAAACAGATCGGTGGTGACCAGCAGGTCGGCGTTTCGCGGCGGTTCGATCACCGCGCAATCGTCACCGATTCCGCGTTTCAGAAACGGCGCTACCGCCGCTCGCGCGCGAATTCTCCCGATCAGCGCAAGTTCATTCATCGGTTGCCAGCGTGAGACCGCTCGGCAATTCTTCGCCAAAAACGCGG
>CAYUZM010000192.1:0-8495 GCA_964449665.1 uncultured Solibacteraceae bacterium | reverse complement strand
CATCTCCGGCGCGGTCGCCGGCCTGGTCGCCATCACGCCCGCCTCCGGCTTCGTCAAGCCCATGCCCGCGCTCATCATCGGCTTCGCCGCCGGACTGTTCTGCTTCTTTACGGTCGCGGTCCTCAAGCATAAACTCGGCTACGACGATTCGCTCGATGCCTTCGGCGTGCACGGCGCCGGCGGCACTCTCGGCGCCATCTTGACCGGCGTGTTCGCCACCAACGCCGTCAACAACGCCCTGAAGGACGCCTCCGGCAAGCCGGCGGCGTTAGGGTTGGTGGACGGTAACGGCGGCCAGATTGTGAACCAACTCATCGGAGTTGCCATCGCCTGGGCGCTCGCCGTCGTTGGTACGCTTGTGATCTTAAAGGTGTGTGACCTCACGGTCGGGTTGCGCGTGAGTGAAGAAGAAGAGCGCCAGGGGCTAGACCTGAGCATGCACGGAGAGGAAGGATACAGCCACGAACTCTGATCGGCATTCCTCTCGCGGTTGGGGCGCCACACGCCTCCCGGCCGCGCAGCATAGAGTCGCTACATCAGGTCGAGGGAAAGGAATAGCGTCATGAAGAAAATCGAAGCAATCATTCAACCCTTCAAGCTCGAAGAGGTCAAGGAAGCTTTGAAGGCCATCGGCGTCGATGGAATGACCGTCACTGAGGTCAGGGGACACGGCCGTCAGAAAGGCCACAAAGAGGTCTACCGCGGCCAGGAGTATATGGTCGATCTCCTTCCAAAGGTTAAGCTGGAGATGGTGATTCCGGCCGCCCGTTTGGAAGAGGTCGTCAAGGCCGTCGTCACCGCCGCGCGCACGGGCAAGATCGGCGACGGCAAGATCTTTGTCTATGATGTGGTAGACGCTATTCGCATTCGGAATGAGGATCGTGGAGAGGCCACTCTCTAAACCATCTGTGATCGCCGGACCGGAGTCCGACCCGGTCCGGCAAACCTTCTTAGCCACGGGGGAGGGTGCGCGCGTTCTCGCCGAACGCACATCTTTCGTCGACGCCGTCGTGCGCGACTCCTTCGAACGGTTTCTGCTTCCGGCCTATCCGCGCGGCATGGCCGCGCTCGCCGTCGGCGGCTATGGCCGGCAGGAACTCTTTCCACAATCGGACATCGATCTTCTCTTGCTCGAGGCCGCCCCGCCGGGCGCCGCCGAACGCGAGGCTCTCTCCCGCTTCCTCCAGTCCATCTGGGACGCCGGACTCCGACTCAGCCACTCCGTGCGCAGCGTGCGCGACTGCCTGGAAGTGCACGACCAGAACATCGAGCTCAACATCAGCCTTCTCGACGCGCGCTTTCTCACCGGCGATAACGACCTGTTCGCCCAGCTCACCGAGAAGACGCCCAAATTTCTCGCCGCCAACCGGCCCGGCCTCGTGCGCCAGTTGTGCCGCATGACCCGCTCGCGCCACGCCAAGTTCCACGAAACCATCTATCACCTGGAGCCCAACATCAAAGAGACTCCCGGCGGCCTGCGCGATCTCCACGTGCTCGAATGGCTGAAGAAGCTCCGGCAGGATGTCACCGCCGTTTCGCCGTGGATGAACCCGGTTGACGATCCGCGCGATTTCCTCTGGTCCACGCGCTGCTTCCTGCACTACCGCTCCAATCGCGACAACAATCTTCTGACGTTCGACGCCCAGGAAGAGGTCGCCGCCGCCGCCTTCTCCCACGCACCGGGCACCAGCGCCTGGATGAAGGACTACTTCCGCCATGTGCGCGCCATCTGGCGCGAAACCCTGCGCACGCTCGACGCCAATGAAGGCGAATCCAGCTCCCTGCTGGCCGGATTCCGCGACTGGCGCTCGCGCCTCTCCAACGCCGAGTTCACCGTCTCGCGCGAACGCGTCCTGCTGCGCTACCCGCACGCGCTTGAAAAGGACCCGGCCATGGCGATGCGCCTCTTCCTCTTCATCGCCCGCCACGGTATTCCGCTGCATCGCGAATCGGAAAAGCGCCTCCAGCAATACCAGCCGCAGTTGCGCGAGTACTTCGCCGCGCAGCCCGATCTGTGGCCCCAGTGGAGCGAAATTCTCGCCGCCCCCCACGCCTCCTTCGCCCTCCGCGCCATGCACGAAACCGCCGTGCTCGGCCTACTCATTCCCGAGTGGAACTCCATCGAGTGCGAGGTCATCCGCGACTTCAATCACCGCTACACGGTTGACGAGCACACCCTCATCACCATTCAGAACATCGAGGATCTGCGCGGCACCGAAGACCCGGCCCGCCGCCGCTTCGCCATCCTCCTCGACGAGCTGCCCAACATGGCGCTGCTCAACGGCGCGCTGCTGTTCCATGACGTCGGCAAGGGCCTGCCGGACGCCGAAGAGGGCCACAGCATCTCCTCGCGCCGCATCGCCGAAACCGCCCTCAAGCGCCTGCACGCCCCCGGCGACGCCATTGAAACCATCGCCTTTCTGATCGAACATCACCTCGACTTGTCGGCGGCCATGAGCGGCCGCGATCTCGAAGACGACGCCACCGCCCTCTATCTCGCCCACCGCGTCGAGACCATCGAGAAGCTGAAGTACCTCACTCTGCTCACCTATGGCGACGTCGGCGCCGTCCATCCCACCGCGCTCAGCCCGTGGCGCCTCGAACAGTTGTTCCGCGTCTATGCCGTCGCCTACCGCGAACTGACGCGCGAACTCGACACCGAGCGCATCGAATCGCGCCCCGCCTCGCCCGAACAGGAAGCGTTCCTCAAAGGCTTCCCCACGCGCTATCTGCGCACGCACACCGAAGCGCAGATCCACATGCACGTGCAGATGGACGAATTGCGTAAGGCCGCCGGAGTCGCCGTCGATATCCGCCGCGCCGGTGGCGTCTACGAACTCAGCATCCTCACCAAGGACCGCCACTTTCTGTTCGCCTCCATCGCCGGAGCGCTAGCCAGTTTCGGACAAAATATTCTGAAAGCGGAAGCCTTCGCCAACCAGCAGGGCACCGTGCTCGATACCTTCGTCTTCGCCGACCCCGCGCGCAGTCTCGAACTCAACCCTCCCGAGATGGACCGCCTCAAGCACATCCTGGAGCGCGTCATCGTCGGCAAGATCGAAGTCAAAGACCTTCTTAAGAACCGCCCCAAGCCCGCGCCCCCCAGCAAGAGCGCCCGCGTGTCGCCGCGCGTGAGCTTCGACAACCAGGCCTCGCAATCGGCCACGCTTGTCGAAGTGGTCGCCGAAGACCGCCCCGGCTTGCTGTACGACATCGCCAACGCCTTCTCCGAATTCGGCTGCTCGATCGAGGTCGTCCTCATCGATACCGAAGCCCACAAGGCCATCGACGTCTTCTACATCACCTCCGACGGCAAAAAACTCCCCGAGCAACGCCTCGAGCCCATTCATTCCGCGCTCCTCAAAGCCGTCAACATGTAAACTGTGAGTCTGGCATTCCGGCTCGTCCGGAATGGCTCACTTCTGTTACATTGCCCCGTCCGCAGCCCTTTTTTACAACTCGCCAGGCAGCGCAAAAACCCAAATTCCATACAATAGGCCGTGCATGCTCTCGCAGACTGAATCCACCGAACAACCGTCCCGGCGGCGCTTCCATCTGGCCGCCATCTATGGCCTTTGGGCCCTCATCGGCGCCGCGCTTGCCCTTCCCGCCGCCATCTATTTATTGCTTCCTCCCAAGCTCACCCGCCGCGAAGAGTGGATCGAAGTGGGCGACATCGGCTCGCTCGCCCTCCAACAGCCCGAAGAGATGTCGTTTCAGCGCGTGCGCAAAGACGGCTGGAAGCTGATCACGGAAAAAACCACCGCCTGGGTCACGCGCGTTTCGGAAAAAGAGGTGGTCGCCTACACGCCCACCTGTACGCACCTCGGCTGCGCCTACCACTGGGACGAAAAGAACAAAAACTTCCTCTGCCCCTGCCACACCTCCGCCTTCGGGCTCGACGGCAAAGTGCTCACCGGCCCCGCGCCGCGCGCGCTGGACCGCTACCTGGTGAAGCTCGAGGGCAACCGCATCTTCGTCGGCGGCGTGAAGCAAGGCGAACAGGCGGGCTAGGAGACTACTCATGGTGAGACGAATCCTGGACTGGCTGGATCACCGCACGGGCCTCGAAACGGCCGTCAAAGACTTCATGCTCGAGGAGATTCCCGCCTCCTCCGGCTGGCCCCAAGTCTTCGGCTCCATGGCGATGTTCTTCTTTATGTTGCAGGCCGTCACCGGCGTCCTGCTCAGCTTTAATTACGCGCCCACGCCCGGCGAAGCCTACAAGAGCCTGCAATACATCACCACCGAACTCACCGGCGGCCGCCTCATCCGCGGCCTCCACCATTGGGGCGCGTCGATGATGATCGTCGTCGTCGTGCTCCACATGGCCCAGGTCATCGTCTTCGGCGCCTATAAGAAACCGCGCGAAGCCACCTGGATGGCCGGCGTCGTTCTGCTGCTCATCACGCTCGGCTTTGGCCTTACCGGCTATCTTTTGCCCTGGGACAACCGCGCCTACTGGGGCACCGTCGTCACCACGCAGATCGCCGCCAAATCGCCCGGCCTCGGCGACTACCTCACGCGCCTCCTCGCCAGCGCCGACGGCATCGGCGTGGTCACCTTCGCCCGCTTTTACGCCATGCACGTCATGCTGCTTCCGGCGGCCATGCTCGGCATGATGGTGCTGCACGTCACCCTCGTCCGCCGCCACGGCGTCACCCCCATGCCCGGCGACACGCTTCCCAAGAAGAAGTTCTACCCCGGCCAGGTGTTCAAAGACACCGTTGCCATCTTCATCGGCTTCTGCATTTTGATGACGCTCGCCATCACCATGCACGCCCCGCTCGAAAAGCTCGCCGACCCCACCGACACCAGCTACATCCCCCGCCCCGAGTGGTATTTCCTCTGGCTCTTCCAAATGCTCAAACTCTTCGAAGGGCCCATGGAAGTCATCGGCACCCACATCATTCCCGGCCTCGCCGTCGGCCTGCTGATGATGCTCCCCTTCCTCGACCGCAAGAAGATGCAGAGCATGGCCGACCGTAAGTTCGCCGTCGCGATCCTCCTTCTGATCGCCACCGGCCTCGGCGGCCTCACCACCGCAGCCATCCAATCCACACCGCCCTCGGCCGCCGCTCATGACGGAAACGGCAACGGACCCGCGTGGACCGAACTGGCCCCCTCCGAACTCGCCGGCCTCGGCCACTTCCGCAAACAGAATTGCCTCGCCTGCCACGCCGTCGGCTCACAAGGCGGCAAGCTCGGGCCCGACCTCCTCCAACTTCCCCAGAAACGCACCATTAAAGAGATGGTCGAGTTCTTCAAAAACCCGCAGCAACTGCGCCCCGGCACCAACATGCCCCCGGTCCAACTCGCCGCCGCGCAGTTGAACGACCTCGCCTCGTTCGTCTCCAAGCTCGACTCCACGAACGCCGCCGGTCTGCTCGAAACCCCGAAGTCCGTCGCCGAAGGCGCTGTCGTCTATCAGAATAGCCGCTGCAACGCCTGCCACATCGTCAACGGCACCGGAAGCAAACTCGGCCCGCCCCTCAACGGCGTCGGCCAGAAACGCGCCCGGCAGTGGATCATCGACCATTTCGTCAATCCGCAAAAGCTCAGCCCCGGTTCCACCATGCCTCCTTACCCCCTCCCGGAAAAGGAAATGGCCGCGCTGACCGATTTCCTGATGCAGCTCCCATAAGAGATGAGGCGCCCCTGGGTGCCGCGGCTCCCTTGAGAGTGAAAATTCCCTTGAGAGCGAAAGCTCCCTTGAGAGCGAGAACTCCCTTGAGAGCCGGGGCCCCCCTGAGAGCGCTTTCCTCAGCTTTGTCCGCGCCGTGCCGATGAGGTCATTGAGATCTCAAAATGGCCCTTTTCGCGTGGCGGCAAGAGTACGCGCTGAACATCCCCCGGGTGGATGAAGAACATCAGATGTTGTTCGCCGCCGGCGCGCGCCTGCACCGGGCGCTCGTCACCGGGAAAAGCGGTCCCATGCTGGACGCCCTGATCGACGAACTCGCCGAATACGGGCGGGTGCACTTTCATCATGAAGAAGAATTCATGATGGAAATTCGCTACCCCAAACTGATGGCCCATAAGGTGCAACACCAGAGCTTCATTCAGAAAGTGGACCGGTTTCATGAGGCCGCCGCCAACGGGGAACGGGCGCTCGCCCTCCATATGCTGCAGTTTCTCCAGACCTGGCTCATTCACCACATCGGCCATGCCGACGTGCAGGTGCGCGAGCACTTCCTGACCGCGCAAGCTCCGTCTGCCGCCGCTCCCGCGGTTCTCCGCTGAACGGGAATCTTCCTATGCCTATTTTCGAATGGAAAGAAGAATACGCAAACGGCGTCGAGCCGATGGACCAAAACCATCGCGAAGTCCTCCGCCTGGCGCTTGACCTGGAAACTGCCGTCGGAACCAACGCCGTCCGCGCCGACCTGCTCCAAAAGTTCGACCTTGCCTTTGAAGCGATCCAATCCGGCATGGTGCAGGAGGAGGTTCTGCTCAAGCAGGCCGCCTATCCCGCATTCCGGTTCCACAAACGGGAGCACGACGACCTGCTGCAAATCCTCATCGAGTACCGCGAAAAGGTCGTCGAAGGCAGCGCCAGCATTTGCCTCAGTTCGCTCGGCTTCCTCGGCGGCTGGCTCGTCAGCCATTTCAAAAGTGAAGACCGCTGCGCCTGCCAGTTCCTGCTACAACTGGCGAGAGCCTCTTAACCCTTCAACGCCTCCCCCACCGCCCCCACCGCCGCCTCGCAATCGGCGCGCGATACGTCGTGATGCGTCACCATCCGCACCGCATACTCGGCCACAGCGTTCGCCCGCACGCCCGCCTCCGCCAACCGGCGGCTGCACTCGGCGCCCGTCACCCCCCGCGCGCTCACGTCAAAAATCACGATGTTCGTCTGCACCCGCGCCGGGTCCACACCAATTCCGCCGATCTTCGCCAGCCCCTCGGCCAGCAGCCGCGCGTTCGCATGGTCCTCGCCCAGCCGCTTCGGCATCTCTTCCAGCGCGATCAACCCCGCCGCCGCCAGCACGCCCGCCTGCCGCATGCCGCCCCCCAGCCGCTTCCGGTACAGCCGCGCCTTGTCCATCGCCTTCCGCGTGCCCGCCAGCATCGATCCCACCGGCGCGCACAGTCCCTTCGACAGACAGAACATCACCGTGTCGGCCTTGGCGGCAATCCGCGCCACATCACATCCCAAATATGCCGCCGCGTGAAAGATGCGCGCGCCGTCAATATGCACCGGCAGCCCCAGCGCGTGCGCCCGCTCGCAAATGTCGTCGATCACCTCCACCGGCGTCACCACGCCGCCCGCCATGTTGTGCGTGTTTTCGATGGACACCATCCCCGTCGGCGCCGCGTGCGGCCCCAGCGGCTTCAACGACCCGCGCAGATGATCCCACGTCATCACGCCGTCTTCCGCCGTCACCGGCCGCGCCAGGCAACCGCAGAACCACGCCATCATCGCCAGTTCGTAATTGAACACGTGCGACCGCGTCTCGCACAGCACCTCCTGCCCGTGCTCGGTGTGCAGCTTCATCCCGATCGTGTTCCCCATCGTGCCCGTCGGCACGAACAGCGCGGCCTCTTTGCCCAACACCGCCGCGGCGCGCTCCTCCAGACGGTTCACCGTCGGGTCTTCCTGATAGACGTCGTCGCCCAGCGGCGCCTCCGTCATCGCGCGCAACATTGCCGCCGTCGGCTTGGTCACCGTGTCGCTTCGTAGATCGATCATCCGCTTCGCCTCGCTCATCGCCTCACTCATCCCGGTAGAAACTCCTGAAACACTTCATTGGACACCAACACGCCCCGCGCCGTCAGCTTCACGCGCCGCCCCGCGCGCTCGATCAAACCATCTTCGCCCAGCCGCCGGAACAACTCCCCGTAGCGCGCCTCATCGGCGTCGTTCAGGTCCACGCCCGCGCTCAAACGCAGCCCCACGAAGAACCGCTCGCTCGCAGGGTCCGCAGCCGTCTCCTCCGCGCGCGCCGCCGCGCCGCTCTCAATCGCCTGCACATAATCTTGCGAGCTCTCCACGTTCTGCCACCGTACGCCGCCCGCGCACGAATGCGCATCGGCGCCAAAGCCCACGTACGGTTCCAACCTCCAATATTTCAAGTTGTGCCGCGACTCCGCCCCCGCCCGCGCGAAGTTCGAAATCTCATACCGCTCAATGCCGCGCCCACGCAGCCGCTCCACCGCCGTCTCATACAACTCCACCTGCAAATCGTCGCCCGGCACATCGCCCGCCCCATAACGAGAACCGTTGTTCAAGATCTCCAACCCCAGCCGCGAGTCCTCGTCCACCTCCACCATGTACACGCTCACGTGCGGCGCATCCAGCCGCGCAATCCCCTCGAGCGACTCCCGCCACGACTCCCTCGTCTGCCCCGGCAATCCGCAAATCAAATCGAGATTGATGTCGCCAATCCCCGCCGCTCGCAGCGTCGCCACATCGCGCTCCACCATCTCCGGCGTGTGCCGCCGGCCCGTGCGCCGCAACTCGGCCTCTACAAAACTCTGCGTCCCCAAACTCG
>CAYUZM010000191.1:0-8542 GCA_964449665.1 uncultured Solibacteraceae bacterium | reverse complement strand
CCAGAGACGCCTTCAAGGCTGGGGCCTGCGGTAGAATTTGTGCGATGTGGGAGCTGGTATTCGCGGCTTGGCTACAGGCGGCGGCACCGCCATTGAGTGGCATTGCCCCCACGGGTGAGGTGGGCAGCAAGACGTGCGCGGCGTGCCATTCGGCAATCTACGAGAGCTACCGCAAGACCGGCATGGCGCGGTCAACCGGGGCCGTGGGCACCGACCTATTAAAGGAAAGCTTCGCCCGCGCGGAGATTGAGCACGCGGCCCTGGGCGTGAAATTTCAAGTGGGCGAGGACTACAGGCTGCGGTTCGCGCGCGAGTCCAAGGGCGTTCGAGGCGAGCGTCCGATGCAGTGGTTTGTCGGCTCGGGGAATGTGGGACGGAGTTATTTATATGAAATAGAAGGGTTTCTGTTTCAGGCGCCCGTTTCTTATTTTTCGGCCGTCGAGAAGTGGGAGCTCTCTCCGGGATACGCGGCAAAGCCGCTGCTCGATCTGGCACGGCCCGTGGAGACGGCCTGTTTGCAGTGTCACGCCAGCCGCCTGCAGGCCGTGGCCGGGACGCAGAATCAGTATCGCGATGCGCCGTTTCTCGAAGGCGGGATTTCGTGCGAGCGGTGCCACGGCGGCGGACGGCGGCACGTCGCGGCCCGGGGAGCCGACAGGCCGTTCGTCGCCGGAGAAATCGTGAACCCGTCGAAGCTGGAGCCGGTGCGGCGGGACAGCGTATGCGAACAGTGCCACCTGACCGGGGCGGCGCGGGTAGTGCGCGCAGAGAAACGTGGGGATTCTTACAGTCCGGGAGATCGGTTGAGTGACCACCTGGCGGTGTTCGTCTGGGCCGGAGGCAAGGGAAGCGAGCGCGCGGCGACCGACCATGCCGAGCAGATGGCAAGCAGCGGGTGCAAGAAAGGAGCGGGGCCGAAACTGGCGTGTACGTCGTGCCACGATCCTCACTCCGAGCCCGCCAACGAGGCAAGGGTCGCGTTCTACCGGGCGCGTTGCCTCGGGTGTCATGAACAGAAGTCCTGCACGGAGCGGCCGCAGCGGCGCGCGGAGAAGTTGGACGATTGCGCGGCCTGCCACATGCCCAAGAAACGGTCGCAGGAAGGGGAACATGCCGCGTTTACCGACCACGGGATTCCGCGGCGGGCCGCCGGCATAGGAACCGGTGCCGCCGGTGGCATATCGCAGGGCCTGGGGGAATTGAAAGCCTACTGGCCCGGAGCGGAGAACCAGCGCGATCTGGCCATCGCGTATGGGGGCGTAGGGATGGAGCGCCCCGAGATGAGAGCGCGGGCGCTGGAATTGCTGGAACGTGCCGTGGCGCGGACGGACGGGGATGCGGCGCTGTTGTCCCAATTGGCGCAATATTACGACGCGATGGGACGGGCCGAGCGCGCGCGGGCTTTGTACGAACGGGTGTTGAAGATCGACCCCGGGCACGTCGCCGCCGGGGCCAATGTGGGCGTGTATTGGGCGCGGGAGGGGAGGGCGGCCGACGCAATGGCGTTGTGGGAGACGATCGCGGCGAAGAATCCGTCGATGGGCTCTGTCGCCATGAATCTGGCCGTGGCGCAGTATCAGGCGGGGCAACGGGAAAAGGCCGTGGCGACCCTGGAGCGCGCACTTCGCTTTCAGCCGGACGCAGAGGCGGCGCGGCGTCTGTTGAGCGAGATGCGGCGGCGGTAAAAGGCGGCCGCGCCGCGATTTCCACAAACTTTTGGCGCGCCGGTTCGTATACCGTTCCATGGTCGCACTCTGGTCCGAGGCAAAGTCGGCTGCGCGCACTTTGGCGCGGAGCCCGTTGTTCACACTGGCGGCGGTGCTCTCGCTGGCGTTGGGGATAGGCGCAAACACGGCGATTTTCAGCCTGCTCGATCAACTGGTTCTGCGGCTCTTGCCGGTCCGGAATCCGGAGCAGTTGGTGATGATCTGGTCCACCGGGCCGCACATGGGCAACAACCAGGGCTCGCGGGCGCAGTCCTATCCGATGTATCAGGAGTATCAAAAGCAGGCGAAATTCTTCTCGCATGTCTTCGCGCGGCGGCTGGCGGAGACCTCGATCAGCTTCAACGGCCAGACCGAGCGTGTGCAGGCCGAAATGGTCTCTGGGAACTACTTTCAGGCGCTGGGAGTCACCGCCGCCGCCGGGCGCGTCTTCACGCCCGAGGAGGACGATCGCACCTACAAGGGCCATCCCGTGGTGGTCTTGAGCCACGACTACTGGGTGAGCCGCTACGGCGGCAAGCGCGACGTTATCGGGCAGAAGATGACGGTGAACAACTATCCGATGACCATCGTCGGTGTCTCCGCCCCGGGGTTCACCGGACTGGACCCGTCGCGCTCGCCGCAAATCCGCGTGCCGATTCAGATGAAGCCGCTGATGACGCCCGGGCAGGACGCGCTGGGCGACCGCCGCAGCCAGTGGATCCAGATGTTCGCGCGGTTGAAGCCGGGCGAAACGGTGGAATCGGCGAAGGCCAAGCTGCAAGGGATCTTTCACCAGCAGTTGCAGTATGAGATCGGCCTGCCGCAGATGAAGGACACAACTGCGTTCAATCGCGACCGGTTCCTCAAGCGCCAGGTGCAAATGGAGCGGGCCGAATCGGGCTACAGCAACATGCGGAACGATTTCGGCGTGGCGCTGATTGTGCTGATGTGCATGGTCGGGCTGGTGCTGTTGATCGCCTGCGCCAATGTCGCGAGCCTGTTGATTGCCCGCGCCGTGGCGCGGAGGAAAGAGATTGCCGTCCGGTTGGCCGTGGGCGCCTCGCGGGCGCAGTGGATCCGGCAGTTGTTGTTTGAGAGCGTCGCGTTGTCGCTGGTGGGCGCCGTGGCGGGTATCATTCTGGCTGTTTGGACGATCCGCGGTCTGGTGAGCTTCCTGCCCACCGGCGGAACCCCGTTGATGTTGAGCATCCAGCCGGACCTGCGGGTACTCGCGTTCAGCATTGCGATTGCCGTCGTGACGGGACTCCTGTTCGGGCTCGCGCCCGCGTTTCAAGGGACGAAGCTGGACCAGTGGTCAACCTTGAAGGATGCCGCCGGCGCCGTGGCCGGAGCGGGCGGCGGCGTGAACCTGCGCAAGGCGCTCGTTGCGGGGCAAGTGGCGTTGTCGTTCCTGCTGTTGGCCGGGGCGGCGCTGTTCGTGCAAAGCCTGGGCAATTTGAAGAAGACCGATACCGGGTTTGAAGGCATGTCGAACCTGGTGACTTTCCAGGTGAATCCGCCGCTCAGCGGCTATACCGTTCCGAGGGAGAAGATCTTCTCGAAACAGTTGTTGGAGAACATACGCGGGGTGCCGGGCGTGAAGTCGGCCGGAATCGCCACCGTCGAACTGCTGGCGGGCAATGAGTGGGACTCGTCGATGTCGGTGGAAGGACACCAGGTGAAAGACGGCGAGGACATGCAGGCGTTCATGAACATGGTGTCGCCGGGCTATTTCGCCACCATGGGCGTGCGGCTTCTCGACGGACGCGATTTCCGCGAAAGCGATTTGGGCGAGGAGCCGACCGTCGCCGTGGTGAACCGGAAATTCGCCGAGCATTTTTTTGGAAAGAGTCCCGCGGTCGGCCGGCGGATTGGTTTTGGCGTCGGGCCGCGCGCGAAGCTGAACATCGAGATCGTGGGCGTGACGGAGAACACGTTGTATGAAGGTCCGCGAGAGGGCGTTCGGCGGCAGGTGTTCATTTCGCGCTTCCAGAACCGCTACCAGACGGGAGCCGTGTTCTACGTGCGATCGCAGATTCCGTCGGAGCAGATGTACGCGGCGCTGCGGAACGAGGTGCGGAAGTTGGATGGGGCCATGCCGGTTTACGATATGCGGACGCTGGAGAGCCAACTGGACGAAACGCTCGCGACCGAACGCCTGATTGCGGCGCTGTCGTCGGCGTTCGGGATTCTCGCGACGGCGCTCGCGGCGGTCGGCCTATATGGAGTCATGGCGTTCGTCGTCGTGCGGCGCACCAAGGAGATCGGGCTGCGCATGGCGCTCGGAGCGCATCCGTTAGGCGTCATCTGGCTGGTGATGCGGGAGGTGCTGGTGCTGCTGGGAATCGGCCTGGCGGTGGGATTGCCTGCGGCCTATCTCTTGAGCAAGTACATCTCATCGCAGCTCTATAACGTGCAGGCCACGAACCTGGGCACGACGGTGGCGACGGTGTTGGCGCTGGCCGCCGTGGCCATAACGGCGGGATTCCTGCCGGCACGGCGGGCCAGCACGATTCATCCCATGACCGCGCTACGGTACGAGTGAGGCGGCCAGCCAGCGCCGAATAGCGTGCTGGAGTTCCAGGTGCGGCAGAATCCGCGGACCCCGGCGCGCATGAAAGAAGTCTGGCTCTCCCTCCGAATCCTCTAAGCTCAGAAAATGGATTGGATCTCCTCGCCCGAGTCTTGGATCGCGCTCTTGACCCTGACCGTTCTCGAGATTGTGCTCGGGATCGACAATATCGTCTTCATCAGCATCCTCGCGGGCAAATTGCCCCTCGACCAGCAATCTCGCGCTCGCACGTTCGGTCTTGCGCTGGCAATGATCGCGAGGGTTCTCCTGCTGCTGTCGATCGCCTGGATCATGCGCCTTACCGCGCCGCTGTTCACTGTACTTGGGCAACAGATTTCCGGCCGCGATCTGATCCTCCTGGCAGGCGGAGTCTTTCTGATCTGGAAGAGCACGCATGAGATCCACGAGCGCCTTGAAGGTGAATCCGCGGCGGTCCGGGCCGCGCGCGGAGCCGCGACTATGCGCGGTGTGCTGTTCCAAATTGCGCTGCTCGACATTGTCTTCTCCCTCGATTCCGTCATCACCGCCGTCGGAATGGCGGACCAGATCTCCGTCATGATCGTGGCCGTCTTGCTCGCGGTCGGATTCATGATGTTCGCCGCGGGCTCAATCAGCGCTTTCGTGGAACGGCACCCGACGGTGAAGATGCTCGCGCTCAGCTTCCTGCTCCTGATCGGCGTCACACTGATCGCGGAAGGTCTCGGCCAGCATTTCTCGAAAGGGTACGTCTACTTCGCCATGGCATTCTCCGTTCTAGTGGAGGTGCTGAACCTGCGAGCCAGTAAAGTACGCGCCGCGGAATCGGCACTGCATTCCGGTGCCGGCCGGCCTCTCACATGAGTGGAAAGAGCGCTGGGGCCGGCCCCATGCGGGGCCCCGTCCCTGGTTCGATGCACGCCGGGGTGGCCTTCTCGCTACTCCCGCAGTAGCTTCCAGCCATCGGCGTCCACTTCGATGCCGACCGGCCCCGCTTCCTGGTCGAAGGTCCGATCCATCGCCTCCAACGAGTCGAAGTAGCCAATCAGATACGCTGCCTGAATCCGGTCGCCCTTGCGGTAGGTGCCTCCGCCAATTTCCTGGATCATGCTCACGTAGCCGCGCTGGTGGCACCAGGCTTCGCTCACCACGTCCGGGCGGAGCGTCATGCCGGCCAGCCAGGGGCCTTCATTGCCCGTGCGCGGGTCGCGCAGGCGGTAGGCACGGATGAATCGCTTGGGAATGTCGGCGGCATTGCGGACGTAACGGAACTGGGCGTCGGGGGCGAAATCCTTGGTGAAGCGGTCATTGGCCATGACCCCTTCGTAGCTGAGATAGGCGCGGGCGAAACGGTCGCCCCCGCGATGGCGGATGTGGCCGGGCATATCGACGCGCAGCGCAGTGCCTTGGCCGCCGTTGGCGAGGGTTACCTTGTCGGCGGCATAAAACCAGCGCTTACCGTTCGGAAATACGAGCGTTTGCTCCCAAATGGAGCCAGGCTGCTTGCCGGGGGCGGCCATCGTGTAGACGTAGCGCATCTGCACGGCGACAAAGTCCTTGCCGCGAATTACGCGGGGTTCCAGGCGCCTGGCCTGGGTGCAGATCTGCGGGCCTTCGACAATGCGTTTGGGGATCTTGCCATGGACAAGGTCGTTGAACAGATAGCGCATCTGCTCAGGCAGGGAAGCGCGGTAGCGCTCGTCGGAGCCGGGCTCCACCAGCCAGTCGGCGATGGCAAGGCCGAAGCCTGGATCGCGGAAGCCGGTTTTCTTATCCACAAAAGAGCCGGCTGCCACGCCGCTCACGTAGCCGCTCTTCGAGATCGAGACATCATAGAACTCGCCCTTGATTCGTACCTGGGCGTCGTCTTCGAAGACGACAAAACCCTGGGCGCGGGTGTTGGACGCCGCGGTGCACGCCAATAGGCAGACGGCGGCTAAGTGGGATCCGCGCATTGACACAGCATAGCGTTCCGGCCTGCGCCGCTCAATCCTACAAAGGTACTGTCACGAAGCCCGGAGTGAGAGCATCCCTCTTAATAGAGGAATTTATCCTTTGGATCTCGTTTTCATACTTTTGATCGTGGCCGCGGTAATTTTCATCAGCCGTTCGGGCGGAACGTGAGGGCCTCGCACGCCGGGCGGTCGCCCGGGATGTTAACTGATTAGGTCCAATTTCCCGCCTGAATGAACCGGGAAACGTGCTCCATGGCCGGCTCAAGGATGGCGCGTTCGCTCGCGTAGCATAGGCGCACGTTGCCTTCCCCGCCCGCGCCGAACGCCACGCCGGGCGCCAGGCCTGTCTTGGTTTCCAGCAGCATGCGTTTGCAAAAGGCGAAGCTGTCGGCGAGTCCGTCGATGCGCGGAAAGAGATAGAACGCTCCACTCGGTTCAGGTACCGTGACGCCTTTGAGCGAGCGCAACACGCTGAGGCAGTAGTCCCGGTTGGCGCGATAGGCGGCGAGCATTTCAACGATAAAGCCTTCACCGTCGCGGAGCGCCGTTTCGGCCGCCCGCTGGCCGAAGCTGGGGGCGTGGGAGATGATGAACTCGTTGAGCTGCGTGGCCCGGGCCGCGAAGTCCGCGCGCGCGGCGATCCAGCCGATGCGCCAACCCGTCATGCAATAGCTCTTGGAAAAGCTCTGGCACACAATCACCGCGTCGTCCCGCGTGGCGAACCGGAGAATGCTGGGAACCACGGCGCCAAGTTCCGGGCCGTCATACCAAAGGCGTTCGTAGACCTCATCGGCGAGCAGCCACAGCGTATGCCGGCGGGCGAATTCGAGAAGGCGGCGCTGCTCGTCTTCGTGGGCAACCCACCCCAGCGGATTCGATGGAGACGTGTACAGCAGCAGGCGTGTGCGCGGCGTGACGGCCGCTTCGAGGGCGTCGAAATCGACCGTGTAGCGAACCGCGCCGCTGGACGTGCGTTCGAGCGGCTGTGCGATCTGGACGGGCGTGGCGTTGCACATCTGAACAATTGACGTGCCGTTGGGCCATGCGGGTGTGAGGATGATCGCCTCGTCGCCGGGGTCGAGCGTGCAGCGGATCGCAACGTTGAGCGCCTGCACGCCGCTGGTGGTGACCACCAGCTCGCGATTCGGGTCGAGCGCAATGCCGTGCTTGGACTGGTAGTAGGCGGCCAGGGTGTCGCGCGTGCTCTGCAGGCCGGCGTTCGAGGTGTAGTAGGTGAAGCCCTCTTCCATCGCGCGGGCGGCGGCGTTGCGGATGAAGGGCGGCGTCGGAATGTTCGATTCACCGAAATAAAGCTTGTACACGCCCTCCATCGTCATGGCGATCTCGGCGAGTTCGCGGATGCGCGAATGGGAGACGGCGCGGGCCGAGGACGAGAGTGTGACGCTCACGGCCGTTTCCGCGTCGAAAGCAGCTGATCGAGACTCACAATGTCGGTCGGATAGTCGCCCGTGTAGCAGGCGTAGCAGTAGTCGTGGTTTTCCGCGTCGCCGACGGACTCGCGTAGATCCTGGAGCGAAAGATAGGCGAGCGAGTCGGCTTCAACGAACTTCTTGATTTCGTCCAGCGTGTGATTCGCCGCGATCAGCTCCTTCTTCGTCGGCGTATCCACTCCGTAAAAGCAGGGCGACATCGTCGGCGGGCACGAGATGCGCAGGTGCACTTCGCGCGCCCCGGCCTGCCGGACCATGCGCACAATCTTGCGCGAAGTGGTGCCGCGGACAATCGAGTCGTCGACCAGCACCACGCGCTTGCCGTCGAGCAGATTGCGCACGGCATTGAGCTTCAATTTCACGCCGAAGTCGCGGATGGCCTGCGAAGGTTCAATGAAGGTGCGGCCCACGTAGTGGTTGCGGATCATGGCCTGCCGGAAAGGGAGACCGGCTTCGTCGGCGAATCCGATGGCGGCGGTAACACCCGAGTCGGGCACCGGAACCACCACGTCGGCATCCACCGGGTACCGCTTCGCCAGGAAGCGGCCCATGCTCTCCCGCGACGGCTGGACGGGTTTGCCGAAGACGATCGAGTCGGGACGCGAAAAGTAGACGTGCTCGAAGACGCAGTGGGCGCGGTTCTTAGCCGGGGCAAAGCGTTCGCGCGTGACGCCCTCGGGACCCGCGATCACCATTTCGCCGGGCTCGACATCGTTAAGATAGACGGCGCCGATCAGATCAAACGCGCAGGTTTCGCTGGCGAACACATACGCGGAGCGGTGGCCGCTCAACTCCATCTGGCCCATGGCAAGCGGGCGGAAGCCGTGCGGGTCGCGGGCGACGATGATGCGGTCTTCGGCCAGAAAGACGGGCGAACAGGCG
>CAYUZM010000190.1:0-8546 GCA_964449665.1 uncultured Solibacteraceae bacterium | reverse complement strand
GACTTCGCGGCGGCACGCGCGGACTGTTGGAGCATGATGGCGTCGGCTCCGGAAAGGATGAAGCGATAGCCGAGCGCGTGGTAGTGGGCGACGGATTTGTTGGCCGGCAGCAGGATACCCGCGGCGATGCCGTGCGCGGCGGCGGCGCCCGCGGTGCGTTCCAGCGCCGCGACGAAGCGCGGGTGATCGAACTCGCCCATGATGCCCATGCCGAACGAGAGATCCCATGGCCCGAGGAAGAGAATGTCGACACCAGGCACCGCGGCGATCTCTTCGACGCATGCGATGGCCGCCTCGGATTCAATCTGAATCATCGACAGCAGGTTCGTCGAGCCGGCGAGATACGGCTGAAAGTTTGCGCCATATTCACAGGCGCGCACGGACGAGGCGACGCCGCGCGTGCCGTCGGGCGGGTAGCGCATGGCGGCAATGGCGGCGCGGGCTTCCTCGGCCGCATCAATGCGCGGGAACATGATGCCATGCGCGCCTGCGTCGAGCACGCGGTGGACACGCTGGCGCTGATTCGATTCGACGCGCACGAGCGAGACGCAGTTGGTCGCCGAAAGGGCCTGCATCTGGTCGAGCGCGTGGCGTTCGTCGCCGGAGCCGTGTTCAAGGTCGATGACGGCGCAGTCATAGCCCGCCGCGCCCATGATTTCAGCGGCGATGGGTGAGCCGAGCGAGAGAAAGCAGCCGACGACGGTGCCGCCGGAGGTGAGTTGTTGTTTGAGCCGCAGTGCGCGGTCTTGTACGTTCATCGTGGAAATCGCCAGATGCGGAGCGCGTTTTCGCCAAGCAGAAGCGCGCGGTCGCGCGGAGTGTAGAAGTCGAGAAACTTATCGACGAATTCGAGTTCCTTGTCCATGGGCAGCTCCCAGCGCGGGCGCGGATAGCCGGTGCCCCAGATGAGTTGCTTGCCGCCGAACTCTTCGTAAGTGGCCTTGAAGAACGGAATCGTGTCCCGGTACGGGTATTCCTTGGTGAGCGAGAGTTCGTAGGGCTCCGAGGCGCTCACCCAGACATGCGGGAATTTCTTGAGCGCGAACATCTTCCGGAACTCGGGCCAGGGATCGGGGAGTTTCAGGTCCGGTTTTCCGAGATGGTCGATGACGATCTTCACGCCGGGAAAACGCTCGGCCATGTCGGCGAGCATGGGCATCTGGTGCGGCAGGATGTAGAAGTTGAAAACCGCGCGCAGCTTTTCGGCTTCCTTCCACAGCGGATAGCTCTCCTTCGCGTTGAGCCACGTCGATTGCGGATGGTAAATCGGGCTGAAGCGCATGCCCTGGAAGCCGTGCTCCTTCACCCAATAACGCAGGCGTTCGGGCGCTTTCGGATCTTCCGGGTTGAGCAGGCCGTGGGCGACGAAGAGCTTGGGATATTTGTGCAGGCTGTGGCTGATGTAGGAGTTGTCCCAACCGAAGTAGCGGGGGTTGATGAGGACGGCATATTTGAGACCGAAGTCCTTCATCTGTTCGACCTGGTTTTCGATGGGCGCCGCAGTGGGCACCTTCAGGTTGGGGCGCTCGGGGTGGGCGAACGGGAACTTGGGATCGAGGGTCCAGACTTCGAGATGAGTGTCGATGAGAAGGCGGTCTTTGGCCGGGGCAAGACTCGCCGCAAGCAGCGATGCGAAGCCACGCCGAGTGGTGGTCATGATTCAGAAGTATAGCGAGGCGACGGTGTAGCGGCCGAGCTTGGCGGGGTCGAGTTCGAAGCCGAGGCCGGGCGCGGCGGAGGGCTGTAGGCAGCCGCCGGTAACGTGGAGCAGCGGCGCCACGATGTCGTCCTGGAACCAGCGCAGGCTGGCTTCCACGTCGGTGGGAAAGGTGCAGTGCGCAAGCGTAGCGAGGGCAATGCCCTGGGCGCAGCCGACGCCGAGTTCGGGCATCGTGCCCACCCAGACGGGAATGCCGTGGTGGCGGCACGTTTCGTAGATGGCGAGCGCGTTCGAGAAGCCGCCAACACGCTGGATCTTGATATTGGCGATTTGGAACGAGCCGAGTTCGAGGGCGCGTTGCAGGTCGCCGAGAGTTTCCAGGCTTTCGTCGAGGCAGACGGGCGTGCGCACCTGGCGCTGCAGTTCCGCGGCTTCCGCAAGCATCGGGCCGGGGAAGGGCTGCTCGAACATCATCAGGCCAAACTCATCAAGGGCGCGGAAGACAGGCAGGTCGGTGAGATCGTACGCGCCGTTGGCATCGACGTAGAGCGGGATGTTGCCGAAGGCGTCACGCACGGCGCGCACGAGTTCGACGTCGCGGCCGCGTTCGATTTTGATCTTCACGCGCTTGTATCCGTCGGCGAGGTGGCGCTCGATGACGCGCAGCATTTCGGCGGGCGTGTCATAGAGACCCACGGCAAGGCCCGATTCAACAGGCCGGTTCGTGCCGCCCAGGAGCTCATAGAGCGGCATGTCGAGACGCCGGGCTTCGAGATCCCAGAGCGCGGTTTCGATGCCGGTCTTGGCGAAGTTGCTGCCGGGCTGCTCGTTGATCCACTCGACGGCTGCGGCGTGCGAGGCGAACTCGCGATGGAGCAGCGCGGGGAGGAGCGTGTCTCTGAGTTCGAGCCAGCAACTTTCCGGCGTGTCGTTCGAATAAAACGGCCCCGCCATGGGCGAGGATTCGCCGAGGCCAGTGATGCCGTCCGATTCGAGCTGCACGATGAGGCCGTCTTTTTCCGCGACGGCGCCGGAGCTGATACGGAAGGGCTCAACCAAGGGCACCCGGGCGTGCGTGAGCGTCGCGCGCGAAATGGCGAAGCTCATGCGACTTTCTTTCCGCGGCAGATGGTGAGCTTAGCGACCACACGTTGCTTCGCGGTGACGGTATTGCGCTGCGAATCGACAAGCGGGAACGCGCCGTCTTCGATGCGCAAGAGCGAAACATCGGCGGGCGCGCCCACGGCCAGAGTGCCCATGCCGGGAAGGCGGTTCACGATTTTGGCGGGCGCGAGGGTGGTGCGCGCGAGCACGTCGTCGAACGACATGCCGAGGTGCATCATCTTCGACATCGTGGTGGGCATGTCGTAGACGGGGCCTCTGGCAACGTTGAGGTTATAGATGTCGGTGGAGATGGTGTCGGCGACGAAGCCATCGGCGAGCGCTTTGCGCGCGGCTTCGAAGTTGAAGCTGCCAAGGCCGTGGCCGACATCGAACAGAACACCGCGGCGGCGCGCTTCGAGCACGGACTGCCGCACCTTTCCCGCGCCATCAAGGATGCCGAGCGTGTGCGTGTTGTAGCAGTGCGTGACGACATCGCCCGGCTTCATCAACTCCATCACCTGATCGGTCTCAGGCGGCGCGAAGCTGATATGGGCCATGAGTGGAATGTGGAACGTATCGCACAGTTCCCGGGCGATCTTGAGGAAGTCGTAGCTGTAGCGGCCGTTCATGTTCGAGCCCACCTGCAGCTTCACGCCAAGCAGAATGTCCTTGTTGGCGACGACGGTTTCACCCGTGCGCTTCATGAACGAGCGCACGTACTTCACGTGGTCCATGTCAGGGTTGCGATTGTCGGGATAAAGATAGACGAAGCCGTAGATACGCACCGGCGAGGGGTCAACAATGAAGCGGCGGAAGCCATCGGTTTGCGTCACGCCAAAGCTGCCGGCGTCGACCCACGTCGTTACGCCCGAGCGCGCGGCAATGGGGCCGGCTTCAATGCCAAGCCCGGTGCCGCCCCAGTAGCAGTGCGTGTGGAGGTCGACAAGGCCGGGCGTGACGAAGCAGTCCGTGGCATCGACGACTTCCCTGCCCCGGTTGGCCGGAATGCTGTCTTCGATGGCCGCGACTTTGCCGCCGGAAAGCGCCACGTCGGCGCGGCGCTTAAAGTTGCGCGCGGGGTCGCAGACGGTTCCGTTGCGGATCAGGAGGTCGTACGGCTGGGCTTGTTGCGCGAAGGCGGCGCCGGCGAGAAGTGCGAGACAATCACGTCGCTTCATTTGTAAGGCATTATAGAGCGATACAACCGAACAACCCAAACCTGCCAAGCACGATGGGAGCGGCGCGCCGCTGGTCGATCGTGGTGTTGTTGTGCCTGGGAATGGTGATCGCCTACATCGACAGGACGTCGTTGTCGATCGCGATCGCCGTGCCGGAGTTCCGCACATTCTTTTCGCTCACCGACAGCCAGCGCGGGCTCATGAACTCGGCGTTCTTCTGGTCCTACGCGCTGCTCCAGGTGCCCGCCGGGTGGATGGTGGACCGGCTGGGCGTGAAGTATCCATACGCGTTGAGCTTCCTGTTGTGGAGCGCGATTGCGGCCGTGACGGGCCACGCGAGTTCGCTCCCGCAACTGTTCGTCCTGCGGCTGCTGCTCGGCGCAGGCGAGGCGACCGTGGCCCCGGCGAGCCTGCGTTGGATTCGCATGAACATCGGCGAGAGCCAGCGCGGTCTGGCGATGGGCATCTACATGGCGGGGACAAAAATTGGCCCGGCCGTGGGCGCCCCCATCGCGGCGTGGCTGATTGCGCACTACGGCTGGCGAAGCATGTTCCTGATGACGGGCATGATGGGCTTGATCTGGCTTGTGCCGTGGATGATCCTGGTGCCGCGCGATGAGACCGTGCAACCGGTGGCGGAGAAGGCGGCGGCGAACGATGCGCCGTTCTGGAGCCTGTTCAAGAGCCCTTCGATTTGGGGGATTCTTCTGGGCACGTTCGCCTATAGCTGCTACCTCTACTACAGCCTGACGTGGCTGCCGTCCTACTTCAAAGAGCAGCGCCACCTGCCGCTGCAGATGATGGGCATCTTCACGATGTTCAGCTTCGCGGGCATGGCTGTGAGCGCAATCGCCTGCGGCTGGGCGGCCGATGCGCTGATCCGGCGCGGGGGCGATGCGTTGAAGGTGCGGCGCGCGTTCACGATGGCGGGCATGGCGCTGGCGGCGACGGAGATCTTCGGCGCGTATGTGGCGTCGGCGGAGTGGGCGCTGTTCTTCGCCGTGTTCTCTTTGGCCGGACTGGGAGTGGCAACCGCGAACTATTGGGCCCTCACGCAAACCGTCGTGCCCGGCGGTTCCATCGGCCGCATTGGCGGCTTGCAGAACACGGCGAGCAATCTGGCGGGCGTGGCCGCGCCGATCCTGACGGGGTGGTTGATTCAGAATACGGGAAGTTATGAGGCGCCGATGCAGGCCATCGCCGTTTTACTTCTAATGGGCGCGGCGAGCTATGCGTTCTTGGTGAAGCGGGAGAACGCGCGATAGAATGGCGTCTCCATGGAGGCGTCTCGATGAATGCTCGTTTTCTCTTCCCGCTGACAGCGGCGATTCTCACCGCGGCATTGCACGCGGCTGAACCCGCGATTGTGATCGACAAGGCGATGCCGCCGCCGATGTGGGCGCTGCTGGAACGCCAGCTGCTCCGCGACACCTCGGCTGCCTGCGAACGTTTCGCCGATAAGTATGTGGATGAACGCGGCTACCTGCTGCACACCATGCGTTGGGGGACGCTCGATGGCCCCGACGACGCCATCGAGACCTTCCACAACTGGACGCTGCTGCACGCGCTGGGCGGCTCGCAGCGGGTGCTCACCGATTACGAACGCGCGCTCGAAGGCCACTACAAGCAGTACGCCGACCTGCGCACAAAGCTGACAAAGCTATCCGAGAACGGCGCCTACTACAAAGAGTTCATCACGCAATCGGATTGGTTCCATACCGGCGAAGGGATGCGCGCGCTGATGTTTCTGGGATTGTCGAACCCCAACAGCGCGTTGCTGCGCGAGCGCATGAAACGGTTCGCGGCGATGTATATGGGTGAGGATGATGAAGCGCCCAACTACGACACGAAGAACAAGCTGATCAAGAGCATCTGGACGGGCAGCAAAGGTCCCATGCTGCACAAGGCGACTACCTACGACTGGGTCGGCGATCCGACGCCGGGCAGCTTCCACCTGCTTCACAACAAGGCCGGGCGCGGGAAGCTACTCAACCTCAACGAGTACTACCCGAAGATGCTGGCCCATTGCGCCGACTACCTCGATAGCGTGGGCGACCATCCGTTGAACCTGGCTTCCACGGGCCTCGCGGTAAACGCGTTTGCGCTGACCGGACAGGCGAAGTACAAGAACTGGGTGGCCGAATACGTCGGTGCCTGGAAGCAACGCGCCGAGCAGTGCGGCGGGAACATTCCCACCAACGTCGGGCTCGATGGCAAGCCGGGCGGCGAGTACAACGGCCAGTGGTGGAAGGGCACCTATGGGTGGAACTTCACCATCTTCGACGGCGAACTGGAAGAGATCGCCCACCGCAATACGTTTACCGCGGGTTCGTGGCCCGGCTTTGCGAACGCGCTGCTGCTCACCGGCGACCAGAGCTTCATCGCCACGCTGCGCAAGCAGATGGACAACATCTACGCGCAGAAGAAAGTGGAAGGCGGCAGAACGCTGCTGCCGCAGATGTACGGCGACCCGAAGGGGCACAAAGAGAACGGCCCGCCGGTCTGGTATCACTACACGGGAAATCTTTTCATCGACCGGCTGGTGGAAATTTACCTGTGGTCGATGGACCGCAAGGATCTCGAACGCGTTCCCAAGCGCGGGTTCGTAGGCTTTCTCGAAGGGCAGGACGCCGAGTTCCCGGTGCGGGCGCTGCAGGCCGATCTGGCCGAGGTGAGCAAGACGGTGCGGGAGATCGAGTCCGATCCGACAACGCCCGACACGCGGCTGGCCGATTACCTGATGGGCATGAATCCGGCCACCACGCAGACGCTGGCAAACCTGACGATGGGTTCGCACCTGGCGGGCAACATCTGGAGTTTGCATGCCCGGTTCCGGTATTTCGATCCGGAGGAGAAACGCGCCGGGCTTCCGCAGGACGTGGCGGCCCTGGTGGAAAAGCTCGACGCCGATGGCGCCACGCTGACGCTGGTGAACGTGAACGCCGTCGATGCGCGGACCGTGATGGTGCAGGCGGGCGGGTACGGCGAGCACCGGTTTGAGTCGGTGGAGTTGGATGGGAAGACGCAGCCGGTGGCCGGGCCGCTGTTGACCGTGCGGTTAGAGCCGGGGAGCGGAGCGCGCCTGCGGTTCAAGATGACGCGCTATGCGAATGCGCCCACGCTGGCGCAACCGTGGGACCGTGGTTGGTTCCCCAGAACCAACTAGACGGCGAGACAAAAAAATCCCCGGGGAGTTCGCCGGAACGGACTCCCCGGGGATTTTTGTCTTAGGCGCTTACCACTCCAACCGGAATACCAGCAGGTGGTTCGGTTGCGCGGTGCCGATGTCGGAGAAGCCGCCGCGGGTAGAGGTGCCGACGCGGCCGAAGTTGGCCAGGTTTTGGCGGTTGAACGTCGTGTCGGGCGAGCCGTAGTTCGGGCTCTTGAACGGGTTGTTGGCGTCCCAGCGAAGGATGAATTTCAGGCTTTCGAACACTCGCCACTCCTTCGAGAGTGAAAACTGCGGCCAGGTGATGCCGGGCATCTCCAGGACATTGCGTCCCATCGTGCCGGCAGTGAATGCATCGGGGTAGGCAAACGCCGCCGCGTTTAGATAAGGCACCTGCGCCTGGGTCGGGAAGCGGTGCGCGCCGATGTTCCAGTTCTCGGTGATCGGGTCCACTCCGGCCACGAGGTTGGGCCGCGAAGCACCGGGCAGATACTGATTCGGGCTGCCCGAGAAACTGATGGTCTGGGGCGGGCCGGACTGGAAAGTCTGCGTGTAGGCAAAGTCCCAGCCGCCGACGAGGGCGTTGGCGATCTTGTTCATGTTGGCCGCGAACTTCCGCCCCTTGCCGAACGGGAGTTCGTAGGTCATCACCGAGACAAAGCGGTGGCGGATGTCGTAGTTGGCGCGGCCCTTTTCGAGGGCGCGATTGTAGAAGGTGATGCCGCTGACGCCGCCGTCGTTGTCGCCGTTGTTGAGCGATTTGGAGAACGTGTAGAAGGCGTTCAGCACCAGTCCTTGCGAATAGCGCTTCTCCACGCGCCACGTGCTGCCGTGGTAGGAGTTGTCGCCGTAGTTGGAGTAATGCTGAATCGCGCCGAACTGCGGATAGGGCTTGAAGTTCTGCGCCGAGGCGAAGATCGTGCGCAGTTGGTTCGGGTCCGTGGAGATGTTGAGCGGAATCTGGTTGATGTCCCAGTTGTTGAGCAACCGGACGCCGCGCGATCCCTGGTAGAGCACTTCGAGCAACCAGGAGCTGCTGAAGTTCCACTGAATGCCGCCCGACCAGTTCATGATGTAGGGCATCTTCATGTTCGGGTCGAACCACGATGCGCTGCGCGCGCCGAAGTTAGCCCCGGAGAAGGGTACCGAGCCGTCCGGGTTCACATTGAACCGGACGCTGCCGGGCCCCCGGCTCAAGTAGAATGCCGGGCTCGGGTTGCCGGGCGCCTGCTGCACGCTGGCGGTGGCGAAGTACTCCTCGAAGTTCTGGTTGACGCCGTTGGTCATCAGGTCCTGCGTGATGAGTCCGAACGAGGAGCGGAACACCAGGTTCGGGCGGATCTGCCAGGCCACGCCAACGCGAGGCTGGAAGTTGTTTAGATCGCGCTTCGCCAGCGCGTTCTTGGGGTGCGTGATGGCGCCCATGCGGCCGCTG
>CAYUZM010000189.1:0-8555 GCA_964449665.1 uncultured Solibacteraceae bacterium | reverse complement strand
TCCCATGCCGGCCATATCCGGCGTGGGAGGCCCGGCGCAGTCCGCGCCGCCCCATGTGGCGACGCCGCCTCACATCGCGCCGCCGCCGGTGGCCGCCGCCGCGCCGAATATCGAACCCGAGGAGGAGCCGGTAACGGTGGAGCGCCGGGGCGCGCGTCCGCCGGCGAGTTTCGTGCTGACGGGCCAGTTGGCCTACGGTTCGCGTGTTCCGCGGCAGGAGGCGAATGACGAGTGGGAGCCGATGGCGCTTACGCCCACGGCCCTGCCCGAACTGAAGCTGGAGGAGACCGAGACCGGCGCGCTCAAGATCGATGGGGAGAGCGTTCCAGGCACGGTCGGCCAACTGCGCGCCGTTGCTGGCGACCTGATGACGATTCTGGTCGTGAGGGCCGCGCCGTCGCTGCTGCCTGGCCTGATGGAGTTGCCGAAGGGGCCAGTCGTGGAACCGAACGACTGGGGCGCCTTCCGCGTTTGGGTGCGCGAGCGCATCCGCGAGCAGGACGGTCCGGACCCGGCGGGCGAAGTCGAACTTCCGGAGATCGAACCACGCGCCATGCAAGGGTCGTTTGTCCATGCCCTGTTTGGCGCCGACCGGTTCTGGCCGAATCCGAAGACTTATATCGTTTATCCGACGCGCGAGCTGGTGCGGCGTCCGCTGCTGCAGCATGCCGACCTTCCGACCACGCAGGAAACCGTGCCTCTGCTGGTAAACCGCCAGTACGAAGCGGCTCACCGCCGCATTATGGCCGAGTGGAGTCCGGCGGAGGGCGAGTCGGCGATTCCGGCCGCGGGCGCGATCCCGCCGGCCGTGGCGCCGCGCGCCGGGACTCCCGATCTTCACAACGCCACCACGCAGCCCACGTCGATTCAGTCGTTGAGTGTACTGCCGCAAAGCGGCCTGGCGCCCAGTTCGAGCCCGGCGATGACTTCCGGCGCGCCGTATCCCGCTCCGGGCGAGGTATCCAAACCGGACGCGCCCACGTTGCCCAGCCCGCCGCGCCAAGTGGGCGAGCGCGTGGCCCCAACCGGCGCACAGCAGGCGGGCGCTCAAGCGGGTACCAGCCAAACCACCTACGTTCCGGGACGGGGCGGCGCGATGTCGGAACCCTCGGCCGGCGCCTATGCGGGCGGATTCGGCGGTGGGATCGTGCTTCCGCGATTCAGCCTCATGACGTCTTCGGCCGAAAGCCGGCCGCTTGTGGTGCTGCACCGCCAGCCGCCAACGGCGAAGATGGTGACGCTCGACCTGGAACCGGCCGACCGCACAGCCGGTCCGGCTCCCGCACCGCCGATGGTGGCGGCCGACATTCAGCCCGAAATCCGGCAGACGCCATCGGGCCGGCCCGTGGGGCGTCTCGACGCTTCGCTCCGCCTGCAAACAATGGTCGGTCTCACGGGAAATGAACGGGATTCGAATTCTCCGCTGCGGGGCGATGAGGAGAGTATGGTTTGGGACTGGCTGGTTTCGCCCGCCCCGGCGGTGCCGCCGGCAAGCCTGGGCGTGCGCCGGGCGCGTGTTCCCGTCTTGCGCACCGCCGTGCGGCTTGCGGGGGCTGACCGCGGCGCGGAACTTTTCTTGTCGCCGACCCCTGTAGACTTTACGGCGACCGTCGATCAATGGAGTGCGCTGTGATCTGGCGGATGAGTTTCGGACAAGGATGGCAACGGCAAACGTGAGAGCGGCAATGCGGCACGTGATTCCGATCAACTCCGGCTCGGGTGATTCCGGGAACACGGGGGAAGATCTGCGTTCGCGGCTGCGGCTGGGGGAGAAGACCGTACAACTCTTCGCGGCGCTGGCCGAAGAGAGCATGTTCGAGCGGAAGTGGGCCGAAGCGGCGGCGATGTGGGAGCAGTTGCTGGAATTGGACCCCCAATCGGGCGAAGCCTGGGGCGGCTTGGGCGAAGCGCGGTTTCATTTAGGAGCCTACGCCGAGGCGCTGCGCGCCTATGACGAATGTCTTCGCTTGATGCCCTCCGACGAAGCGGCGTTGCAGGGGAAGGCCGAGACGATGGCCGAGCTCGAGCGCAACTCTGTCGATTCGATGCTCAGCCTATGGGAATCGACCACACTGCAGTCGCTCGACGCGCTGGCGCGCGCGCAAACCTCCAAGCCCGCGCCGGTTGATCCGTCTCCAGGCGGCAAAGGGGACATTCTCTCGATGGTGGAGGCGGCGATGGCGCCGCTGGAGGAAGGGTTGGCCGCCGCCGCGCTGGGCGTGGGCGATTGGCGCAGCGTGATCAAGCACTGCACGCGGCTGGTGGAATCCAGGCCCGATCATTTTGAAGCCTGGTACAACCTGGGCGTGGCGCGCCAGCAGATGGGCGAAGCCCGGGAAGCCGAGCACGCCTACCGGCAGGCGTTGCAGGTGAAGCCGGAATCGGCCGACGCGCTGCTCAACCTGGGAATGACCTTGCAGATGCAGGACGACACCGCGGGCGCGCGCGAGCAGTATGAACGCCTGCTCGAACTGGAGCCCGATTGCGTTCCCGCGATGTGGAACCTGGGATTGCTGCTGGAACAGGTGGGCGAACAGGAAGCGGCGTCGCAACAGTATGAACGGATCACGGCGGCCGACCCAACGCACGCCGAGGCGTGGTTTCGTCTCGGGTTTGCGCGCTTGCGGCAGAGTGAATGGGACCATGCCGCCGCCGCGTTCGAGCGGTTTCACGAGGCCGCGCCGGAGAGCTGGGAAGGGGCGCTCAATCTCGCCATCGCCTATCAGAGGCTGGGGCGTTACCGCGAAGCCATCGCGTTGTTCGAGCGTGTTCTCGCCGAGCAGCCCGGCAACGGCGCGGCGCTGCAGGGGCTGGGGCTTTCGGCGGCGGGCGTGGGTCAGATTGAAGTTGTGGTGGGTGTGCGAAAGAAGCTTGCGCAATCGCGCCAGCCGACGGCCGGACTGACGTTTCAGGTGGCGCGCTGGCTCGAAGAAAAAGGCCGCCGCGATGATGCCATCCGCGTGTATTGCGATGCGCTGAAGGAACAGCCGATGTTCCCCGAGGCGCTGCTCAATCTCGGGCATTTGCTGGCCGCCGAGGGCAAGACGGCCGAGGCGAGCGAGTGCTGGCGGCGGGCCTTGACGCTGCGGCCCGAACTGGCCGTGGATTACTTCGACCCCAAGGAATAGAGCGGCTCCCCACGCCGCGAGCGTAGGCCGGAGAGGCCGGGGCAGGGCCCTGCCGCCGGACCGTTCTGGCCGTCGCGCCGTGTCAGCCGCCGCGCGGGGCCGGCCGCCGCACCGTGTCGGCTGCCGCGCCAGTTCGGCTGCCGCGCTAGCCCGGCTGCCGCGCCCGGCCGATTCGTGTCGGGCAGCGTCCCGGCGTTCAGGGGAATCCCTGAGGAGTCCTAGGGTGTATCTAGGAGCCGTTACGGGTAGTTGCCGCATTGGTCGCACCGCCGGTTGCGGGTAGTGTGGAGAATGAGAGGCTTCCCGTCCACATGGCGGGAGCGAAGGAGAAGCGATGATCAGAGCGGGTCGCCGGAACAAGAGAGGAAACGCGTTTGTCGAAACTGCGTTCGTTCCTCGTCCCTTGTTCGCCCTGTTGTTTGCCATCACCGATTTCGGCCTCGCCATTTTCATCAAGAACACGTTCATGCACGCGGTTCGCGAGGGCACGCGGTATGCGGTGACGTATAAGGTGCAGAGCGGATTCGGGCACGACGCATCGATCAAGAACGTGGTCCAGCAAAACGCGATGGGCTTCCTGTCGGGTACGGCCAATTACGACAAGATCAAGGTTCGCTATTACAATCCCACGACCTTTGCGGAAGTGGCGGAGAACGATCCCGGCAACATCGTGGAGGTTTCGGTGGAGGGTTACACGTGGGGTTGGCTCGCGCCGCTTTGGCGCTCGGCCACGCCGTTGAATATCCTCGTCCGTTCGTCGGACCGCATGGAATCCCTACCGGGGGGGGCATCGCCGCCGGCCCGATAGACGGGAAGGCGGGAGGGAAAGCCCAGCAAATGAGCGTGCCGAATGGGTGAAAGGAGTGGGTCGATGATGAGCAACCGCTTAAATAGGAAAGGGTGCAAGGGGAACGCGGTCGTTGAGTTCGCCCTCGTGTCGGTGTTCCTGGTGCCGCTCCTGTTGGGAACCGTGAACGTCGGCCTCACGCTCGGCCGGAGTATTCAGGTGAACCAGGTTTGCCGCGACGCCGGACATATGTATGTTCGCCAGGTGGACTTCAGCAAGGCGCAGAACCAGAACGTGATTCAGCGCCTCGCCGACAATCTCGGCTTGAACATCACGTCGCCGGCGGCCAGCAAGGGCGTGGTGACGCTGACCAAGATCCTCTACATGGGCGCTACCGACTGCGCGGGCGCGGGATTGACCGTGGCGAATTGCCCGAACTACCGGCAGCCAGTAATTACCCAGAGGATCGTGATGGGCAACACCACTCTGCGCGCGAGCGATTTCGGAACCCCGACCTCTACCCTGATTACCACCAACGGCACAATTCTCCCGATCAACTATGCGCAGCAGCTCAGTTGCCGCGCCACTGCAATTGGGAGTCTTTTGACGATGTCGGACGGCGACATCGCCTATATCGCCGAGACCTATTTTGAGGCTCCGGAATGGAGCTTTCCGGGTTCGTACGAACTTACCGGCACCTACTCGCGAGCGATTTACTAAGTCCGTAGGTGCGGCGGGGACTGGGGCGGCTGGACACGGGGGCGGGGTGAGGCGGGTTTGGGATGAGGCGTTCGCCGGTCCGCGGCGGCGGCCGGGGCGTGAAGGCGTTCGCCGGTCCGCGGCGGCGACTGGCTAAGGAGCGAAGGGGACGCTGTGACGCTGCGAGAGCACTGTGACGCCGCGGGTGCGCCTAAGGCACGGCGGGGGCCGCCGGTTCAAGCCGGGGGAATTGCGCCGAGGGCGCTCCGTCAAACTGCTTGCTGCCGCCGGGAACGGCGACGTTGAATTCCTGGATGGTGACGCGCACTGAAGGCAAGGCACCGGTGGAATGCAGCAGTTCGACCCGCACGTTCTCCGGACGCATCGACTCGATGCGGGGATGAGCGCACGGCGCGGGGGCGCCGCACAAGGCGAACTGGCGCACGTTTTCGCGCCATGCGTCTTCTCCGTCGCGCAGGCTCGCCGAGGCGCCGAAACGGGCTGCCTCTTCGACCACGGAATAGAGAGATTGAAACTGGTAGAAGCTCCAGGCGTACCGCCCCGCAACGACGGCCAGCGGCGCCAACACGGCCAGTGTGAGCGCGGCTTCGAGCAGCGCGCTGCCCTTGGCGCGCCGGCGCCGCGCGGCCGTGTTAGCGAACCAGAGCCGCCGCATAGAATCCCGTATCGGCTGCTCCGCGCCGCGTGCTGCCCAGCATGTAGGGGCCAACATATTCGGCGCAGATCGCCTCGCCGCCCTCTTCGTGGTACTCGGTGGCGGGAAGCAGGAAGAACGCCCCGACCTCCAGAATCTGGTATTTCGGATAGCCGGAGTGGATGGGTACGGCCACCAGCCGCCGCCCGTTGCCTTCGCCTCTCCGGGTGTAGTCGTCGTAGGTCATCGCGCCGTAGTCGCGATCCTGGGCCACACGTTCGGCAAGGGCGCTGATTTCGAAATGGCGCACGCCCGTGCTGAACGTGAGTGGGTCGCCGATGCGCCGCATCATGGACTGATATTCGGTGAGAATCGTGCGCCGGACATTGTTGGCCGAGTCCAGTTCGATGAAACCGGCTCCCTTCATGCGGTTGGCGGTTGCCTGGGCGATGACGCCGGGATTGGCGTCGCCCGAGCATACGTTGCTTGACTCGATGGAAGGCTGGTCGGGCCAGTGGAGCGTATAGCGCTCTCCCTGCTTGAGGCCGAAATGAGGCTTGGTTCCTTCATGGGCCAGCACGGCGTAGGGAAATAAGCCCGCCTCGAACTGTGTCTTGCGGCCCTGCATCGCCGTTGAGCCGGCCCAGGCGTGTGAGCGGTTCTGAGGCACGAATGTCCGTAGCAGCGTGAATGGCACATAGGTGGTGCAGACGACGCGGGCGAAGCGCATGTTGGCGGCCGTGGGCGGATTTTCGCGGAAGACGCCGGCGGCCGAGTCGGCAAATTCGATGCGCACCCCCGATGAGGGACTCCCCTCGGGGCTCGCCTGGCGTGCCGCCTGCGTGGCGGCCTCGCGCGCCCGTTCCAGGCCCTCCTGCGTTCCATCGAGCGGAAGCACGGCGGCCAGCGCGGCGGCGTCGGCCCGGAGCTGGGCGGTGTTGCGGGCAAAGTAGAGCCGGGAAAGGTCAAACACCGCCGAGAGCGACATCCCGGCGACCACCAATAACATGGAGGCCAACACCAGCACGGAACCGCGGCGGTCGCGTGCCAGATGACGAACGTAAACGGTGAGTTTGACGCGAGACAGGAGCCCGCGCGTGCGCCTTCTCCGCATTACCTTCTCCATCGGCACAAACTCCTGAACTCAATACCCTTTATTGGGAAGTCACTCGGCATTCGAAATGTGTTTCCACGGCGCGGCCGTGGCCGTCAGGCGAGAATTTTCTTGACCGGATCTCCGTGGACGTCGGTCAGCCGGAACCATCTGCCTTGGAACTTGTAGGTCATCCGCGTATGGTCCACGCCCAGGCAGTGCAACAGCGTAGCCTGGACGTCGTGGACGTGCACGGGGTCCTCTACTATGTTGTAACAATAATCATCGGTCTTGCCCAGTACTGTACCGGCCTTGGTACCGCCGCCGGCCATCCACATGGTAAAGCAGCGGGGATGGTGATCGCGCCCGTAGTTTGTTGTGGTTAGCTTGCCCTGGCAGTAGATGGTACGGCCGAATTCGCCGCCCCAGATGACGAGGGTTTCGTCGAGAAGGCCGCGTTGCTTGAGGTCGCGGATGAGCGCGGCCGACGGCTGGTCGGTGGCTTGGGCCTGGAGGGCGAGGTCGCGCGGGAGGTCGTTGTGTTGATCCCAGCCGCGCTTGTAGAGCTGGACGAAGCGGACGCCGCGCTCCACCAGACGGCGAGCGAGGAGGCAATGCGAGGCATAGCTTCCCGGTTTGCGCGCCTCGGGGCCGTACATGTCGATGGTGGATTGCGACTCTTTGGAGAGGTCCATCAATTCCGGCACGGAAGCTTGCATGCGGTAAGCCATCTCGTACTGGCCTATGCGGGTTTCGATTTCCGGATCGGGGAAGGACTCCTCCTTCATCTTGTTCAGCTTCTGCACGGCGTCGAGCATGCGGCGGCGGTTCGAGCGGTCGATGCCGGGCGGGTCGTTCAGGTAAAGGACGGGGTCGGAGCCGGCGCGGAACTGGACGCCTTGATAAGACGACGGCAGGAACCCGGCCGACCACAGCCGGGAAAAGAGCGGCTGGTCGACATTGAGTCCCGAGGTCTGGCTGACGAGGACGACGAAGGCCGGCAGATTCTCGTTCTCGCTACCAAGCCCGTAGCTGACCCAGGAGCCGATCGACGGGCGGCCAGGCTGTTGGGAGCCGGTCTGGATGAAGGTGATGGCCGGGTCGTGGTTGATCGCGTCGGTGTGGACCGAGTTCACGATGCAAAGGTCGTCGACAATTTTGGCGGTGTGGGGCAGCAGTTCCGAGATCATCGTGCCGTTCGAGCCGGCGGGCTTGAATTTGTAGAGCGGGGCGACGCACGGGAACGAGTCCTGGCCGCTGGTCATGCCGGTGATGCGCTGGCCGCGGCGGATGGAGTCGGGCAGTTCGGTGCCGTGGACCTTGGCCAGTTGGGGCTTGTAGTCGAACAGGTCGATGGAACTGGGGCCGCCGGACTGGTGCAGATAGATAATGTGTTTGGCTTTGGCGGCGAAGTGGGGCAGGCCGGCGAGCGCGGCTTCGGCGTTGGGCGGGTTCAGCAGCGAACCGAGCGCGACGGCGCCGAGTCCGGTGGCCGAGCGGCCGAAGAGCGCGCGGCGCGACATGGTTTGGCGGAAGGCGAGTTCGAGTGGGTTCGTTTCGTCGGGCATGGCGGCTATTCCTTGGTGACCACTTCGTCGAGATTCAGAATGGCGCTGGCGACCATGGTCCAGGCGGCCAGTTCCGGTTTGGCGGCAGTGGCGGGCGCGGGCACGTCGCCGACGGCCAGCAGCCGCGCCGCTTCCTCGGGCTTGGCCGTATAGTGGGCGCGCTCATCTTTGAGCAGGGCGGCGAGCACGGCAAGTTCCTTGGAGGAGGGCTGCCGCGCGGTGGCGAGGAAGAACGCCCGGCGGAGGCGCGCGGTGTCGGCTTTCGAAGTGGATTCGTGTTGGGCGCGGAGGGCCAGCGCACGGGCCGCTTCGATGAACTGCGGATCGTTCAGCATGACCAGCGCCTGGAGCGGCGTGTTGGTGCGGGCGCGGCGGGCGATGCACTTCTCGCGGTCGGGCGCGTCGAAGGCGGCCATCGACGTGGGGGGCGCGGTGCGCTTCCAGAAGGTGTACATGGAGCGGCGGTAGAGGGCGGCGCCGTGGTCCTGCTCATACTGTTGGGCCGAGTAGACGTCGCCGTAGGAGATCTCTTCCCAGACTCCCGGCGGTTGATAGGGGTGGACCGAGGGGCCGCCGATCTTGCCGTTGAGCAGGCCGGAGGCGGCGAGCGCGGTATCGCGGAGCA
>CAYUZM010000188.1:5488-8623 GCA_964449665.1 uncultured Solibacteraceae bacterium | reverse complement strand
CTCTGCGCGCGCGCTCATCGCCGCCGGCACGGCTGCCGGCTTTGCGGCGGCGTACCACCCGCCGCCCGCCGCCGTTCCCTTCCGTGTCGAGATCGTCCCGGGCGTCGTCGTCCTCCATTCCCCCGGGGAGGTCCCCCACCCCCCCCCGCACACCGAACGCAAGATCACCGCAAACGTATCGGCGTTGCCCTGGCCGGTGGCGGCGCGAAGGGACTGGCTCACATCGGCGTACTCCGTTGGATGGAAGAACACCACGTTCCGATCGACGCTATCGCGGGAACCAGTATGGGCGGCCTGGTCGGCGGGATGTACGCCGCCGGCCGCGGCAGCCGCGAGATCCAGGAGTTCGTCGCCAAAATCGATTGGGACGCCGCGCTTGGGGCCGGACCGGGGTATCGCGATCTCACCTTCCGGCGCAAGGAAGACCAGCAAAGCTTCCCGTCGGCGATCGAGTTGGGCCTGCGCAACCGCCAGCTTCAACTTCCGGCCGGGCTGAATGCCGGTCACCGCGTCGGGCTCATCCTCGGCCGTATCGGCTTGCCTTATTCGGAGCTGAACTTCGACGAGCTGCCCACGCCGTTCCGGTGCGTGGCAGCCGATTTGGTGAGCGGTGACAAGGTCGTATTCGAGAAAGGCTCGCTGTTCCACGCGCTGCGCGCGACTATGGCGATTCCTCCCATTTTTGCCCCTGTGGTCGAAGACGGAAGACTGCTGGTGGATGGCGGGCTTGTCGATAATCTGCCCGCGGGCGTCGTTCGGGCGATGAATGTGGACGTGGTGATCGCCGTCGATCTGGGGATCGAGACGATTGCGAAGGGAAAGAGCCTGGCAATCCTCGATGTCGCCAACAGGTCCATCGACATCATGATCCGGCGCAATGCCGTCGAATCGCTCAAAAGCGCCGATATCGCGCTGCAACCGGATGTGACCGATCACAGCACGCTCGGATTTCAGGACAGCGCCGAGCTAATCGAGCGCGGGTATCGGGCCGCTGCGGCGATGGCGGAACTGTTGACGCAGTACGCGGTCAGCGAGCGCGAGTGGACGGCTTACGTGGAGGCTCGCCGGCGCAAGACGCGGAGCGGCGGGTTCACGCCCCGCTTTATGGAGTTGACCGGAACGCTTCCCCACGACAGGAAGGCGATGGAAGACCGCCTTGCTCAATTCCCCGGCAAAGAGCTCGATCGGGAGCGTCTGGAGGGCAGCCTTACGCAGATCGCCGGCCTTGGGCCCTACGGTTCGGCGGACTATCGCAAAATAGACCGCGCGGAAGGAACGGGTCTCTTGATCGACGTCAAACGGAAGCCGCATGGGCCGCCGTTCGTCCGTCCGCTCATTCTGCTCGACTCCGGACAGGCGGGCTCCTCCTCGTTCACGCTCGGCGCGCGCATCGTGGCATTCGACGTTCCCGCGCGAAACTCCGAGTGGCGCACCGATTTCAGCATCGGCCGCGTGCAATCCATCGCCAGCGAGTACTACCAGTTCGTGGGCTCGCGTGGCCTGTTCGTGGCGCCGCGCGCGTTCGCCACGCAAGAGCAGCAACTGTTCGTCAACGAAGGAGTCAGGCTCGCCGAATACAGCTTGCACCGTGAGGGGGGCGGGTTCGACGTCGGATACAACTTCGGGCGCTTCAGCGAAGTGCGCACCGGATTTGAGCTGTCGCATATCCGGGGCGATGTGCAGGTGGGCGTTCCCGTGTTGCCTCGCGCGCGCGGAGGCGAATACATCTGGATGTCGCGTTGGAGATACAACGCGCTGAACAGCGGCACGATTCCGACGAGTGGATTCTCGATCGAGTCGCAGTTCAACTGGCAGTTCCGGTCGCCGGAATTGCAGTACCAGGAGCGAGTGGAGAAGGACGGCAGCTTCGGCCAGTCGTGGGCCCAGATCGTGTATGCGCGCAAGTTCGGGAAGCAATGGTCGGGCATGGCGCGCCTGTGGGGCGGCGGAACGTTTGCCGGGCAGGTGCAGCCCTTTTCGGCGTTCCGGCTCGGTGGACCGTTGCGGCTCGGCGCCTTGGAAGTGGGCGAGCTGCGCGGCGCGCACGTTGCCTATGGATCGTTTGGCGTGCTGAGAAAGCTCAGCAAGGCTCCCGTGCTGGGCAAGTTGTTCGGGCTGGTGCAGTATGAAAGCGGCGATGCCTTCAATACGCGGTTCTCGCTCTATCATGGCGGCACGGCCGGGGTCATGGCGGAGACGGGGCTGGGCGTAATGTTCGTGGGATTCAGCTATGGCGAACGCGGCCGCGGCGGCTTCTTCTTCTCCCTGGGACGGCTCTTCGATTCCGGAATTCAGCACGCCAATCCGCTGCGGTAGCGCACCCTCGCGGTAACGATCGGCATTGACGGCGGCGTGGGCCAAACGCGATCATGTTTCGCATGCGGCGATTGATGGCGTTGGCGATGCTGGCGGTGGCGGCCTGGGCGCAGGATGCGGGCCTGCGGAAGCTAGAGACCGAAATGGAGCGCGTGTCGCGCATCGACGGCGGCAAGGTCGGCGCCGCCGTCGCGCACATCGAGTCGGGGCGCACGGCCGTGCTGAACGCCGCCGGCCACTATCCGATGGCGAGCGCCTACAAGGTGCCCATCGCCGTCAAGTTGCTCGACCGCGTGGACGCGGGCGAACTGCGCCTGGACCAGATGGTCGAGTTGGGCGCGGCGGATCTGCATCCGGGAAGCGGCACGCTCACGCCGTTGTTCAACAAGCCGGGCGTAAGTTTGAGCGTGCGGAACCTGATGGAGTTGATGCTACTGATCAGCGACAACTCGGCGACCGATGTTCTCCTGCGGCTCGCCCGAGGCCCCGCGGCGGTCACCGCGCGCATGCGCGAGTTGGGGTTCGCAGGCATTCAAGTGAACCGGCCGACGGCGCTGATGATTGCCGATTGGATCGGCGTGCGCGAACTGCCGCCGCCCGGTGAGTGGACGATGGAGCGCTTCCGTGCGGCGTTCGATGGCGTGACCGAGGCGGACCGCAAGGCAGCGGCCGCGCGCTATCCGGACGACCCGCGCGACAGTGCGACGCCCGCCGACATGGCGCGCCTGCTGGTGAAGATCCACAACCACGCGCTGCACAAAGAGGCGACCGCCGAATTGCTGTTGGCTGCCGGCGTGGGATTCTATATCGTCGGCGTCA
>CAYUZM010000188.1:0-5478 GCA_964449665.1 uncultured Solibacteraceae bacterium | reverse complement strand
CTGCGCCGGTGCCAGACCGGGGATGCGCGGCTGAAGGGGATTCTGCCGGAAGGAACCGTCGTCGCGCACAAAACCGGCACCGTGGGTTCCACCACCAACGATGTGGGAATCATGACGTTGCCCGATGGCGCGGGGCATGTCGCGATTGCCGTGTTTGTGAAAGCCTCGGAGGCTCCGGCCGCCAAGCGCGAGCGCGCCATCGCCGAAATCGCCCGTGCGGCACACGACTATTTCCTGTTTCGCTAGATCCCGGAAGCACCCCGTACTACGGCCACACAGGGCTGCTTAGTTCAATGCGCCAAATTGGGCAGCCGTCGCACAGGGGACCTTCGGATTTGAGGAAGCCAGGCGCCGGGCCGCCCATCATCCAGAACCGCGTGTCGGGAGGCTGCTTGCCGATGATCGGCGCAATCATGCCCGAGATGCCGCCGATTTCGTGCTTGCCTACATAAAACATAGCTGTGAGTGGTGAGCCGGCATTGGAAAACGATGCCGGGCCTTCCGATGAATACTCAAGCGTTACCTCTCGCGGCTTATGTGTACTCACAACCATGGAGACCGTGGTTTTCGGCGCCTTGTGATAGACGTTGTACAGATGCGTGGGGACAAGTCCGTTGGCAAGGTTGTCGGGCAATTTGAGCGGCTCCTCGGCGATCTTCTCTTTGCCATCGTCATCCGTGTAGCGGATCGTGACATGGCCCTTGGGGGCGTTCACGCGCATGTCTGTCTGCCGGTGGAAAGCCGGTCCTTTTTGCACCAGGCGGTAAGTAAGCAGGCGGAAATTGCCGCGTTGCGTGAAGACAGTGGTTTCCTCGTGCAGCGAGCCGTCTTTGAAGCGGAAGACGAGCTGATTGGTAATTTGAGGGCCTTTGGCGAACTGGTGCAGGTCGCCGCTGGCGAGTATCGTTCCGTTCTGCGCGCGCAGAACGAGGAAGCCGCGCAGCAGTCCTTGCGGGTGGCGCACCGGAATGGGCCCGGCGAGCAGCGGAACAAGTGCGGCAATCATCGGGAGAAGCAGTTTCGCGTGTTTCACGATGGGGTGCTTGCACGCCGGTGGCCTCGCTCACATCTTCTCCACTTGTTTGCTGTATGATTGTCCAATGCCGTTCACTTTGGGGAAAGGGGCCGGTAGATAGTAGTTGTTGCCGTTCGTTGTTTCAATGGATGGACTGGGTCGGTGTCCGGCAGAGCCGAAGGAGGTCGAAGTATGTCTGATCGTTCCATGGCACGCCATATCGGATTGTTGTTGCTGCTGGTTGGGGTGATGACGCCCGCGTTTGCGCGGCGCATCAATGAGACGCCATACGAGTTCCGCTATGAAGCTCGCATCAGCGCGGGGCTTTCCATCGAGATCAAGGGCGTCAACGGTGACCTCGTCGTCGAAGAGTCCGACGGCAACGATGTCGAAGTCGTCGCCCGCAAGACCGGCGATCTCGACGATCCTTCGGAAGTGAAGATGTCCGTCGTCGAACACGACCGCGGGGCGACCATTTGCGCCGTCTATCCCGGTGGCGGCAAGGCCGCGGCCGGCACCTGCGACGAAGGCGTAACGGCGTCGGGGCTGCCCAGTGGAAACGACGTGAAGGTCGACTTTCTCGTCCGCGTGCCGCGCGGCGTTCGCTTCGTCGGCCGCACGGCCAACGGCAAAGTCCAGGCGCACCGCGTTTCGGGCGGCGTCGAGGCCCACACCGTGAACGGGAATATAGAGATCGAAGGCTCGGGTCCCGCTCACGCCACGTCGGTGAACGGCTCCATCCGCGCCACCATGCAAGCCGGCCGGCAACAGGAAAGCCAACTGCAGACGGTGAACGGAAACCTGACGCTGACCTTGGCTTCGCTCGATCCGGTGCGGCTCTTCGCTGCCACCACCAACGGCGGCATCGCCATGCAGTTTCCCGTCTCCCAAACCGTCGAAGAAAGCGCCCATCACCTGGTCGCGCAGTTGGGAGGCGAGCGGAAGCTCTGCCAGCCCGAGATCCGCATGCGCACCGTGAACGGCGATATCCGCCTCGAATACCAGCGCTAGCCTTCTGGCCTACGCCGCCAAGCCAAGTCGAGCCAAGCTAAGCGGCGAAGCCAAGCCCAGCCACACCCACGCCCAGCCAGCCCATCTCCAAACAGCCCAACCCAGCCCATCTCCGGCCCCCCCGTCATCCCGTGCAAACAAAAAAATCGGGCGGCCTGCTGAGGGCCGCCCGTTCGCATTCGGAAACACGAGCTGAGTTGAAAAGAGTGGACTGACCAACCGGTAAAACTTCGAGGCGCCCGCCCGTTTGCCGCAGGCTTGCTTCCTCTGTATTCAATGTACGCGCAGCCGCGCCCGAACTCGATAGGAAGAAGCTCACATTTTGGCATGGCCCCGGGGGTACAGGCCCTGGAGGAAAAGAGTCCTACGCGCTCAGGCGAAGCACCTACTTTACATTGCAAAGTAATTGGCGCATACTGGCTCCATGTACGACCGAATGCATGTGGCAATCATCATGGATGGCAACGGCCGCTGGGCCAAAGCCCGTGGCTGGCCGCGGCTCGCCGGCCACGAGCGTGGCGCGGCGGTTCTGCGCGAAGTCGCCGAAGCGGCCGCCGGTCTGGGCGTCGGCGAACTCACCGTCTATGCCTTCTCAAGCGACAACTGGAAGCGGCCGGCAGGCGAGGTAGACGGTCTCATGCGCCTGTTCGCGCAGTACCTCGCCAGCGAAACCGGGCGCTGCATCCGCGACGGCATCCGGCTCGAAGTCGTCGGCCGTCGGGACCGCCTCGATCCCAAGCTCTACGCCGCCATCCTGCAATCGGAATGGGCCACGCGCGCGGGCAAACGGCTCACACTGCGCCTCGCCGTCGACTACTCGTCGCGCTACGCGATTCAGGAAGCGGCCCGGCTGGGCATGTCCCCGGGAGGCGCGCCCGGCGCCGTGCCCGACGTCGACCTGCTCATCCGCACCGCCGGCGAACAGCGTTTGAGCGATTTCCTGCTCTGGGAGAGCGCCTACGCCGAGTTTTGGTTCACGCCCAAGCCGTGGCCGGAATTTTCCGCGTCCGACCTTGAAAAAGCCATATCCGAGTTCCGCCTTCGTGTGCGAAAATTCGGAGCATTACCTCCGCCATATGAAACCCGCGCGCTTGAACTGGACCCCGGGCGAGACGCGATTGCTTCGCTCGCTGCGGACGCCTGACGAGATTCAGAGCTTCCTGGACGACGATGTGGATTACAACCGCGAACTGCGAGGGGCCACCTGCCGCTCGCCCCGCCTGGTCATGCGCGATCGCACCGCGCAGTGCATGGAAGGCGCCATGTTCGCCGCCGCCGCGCTGAGCTTCCACGGCCACTCTCCGCTCATCCTCGATTTTGAAGCCCGCCGGGATTGGGACCACGTCGTCGCCGTCTACAAGCTGAACGGCGCCTGGGGGGCCATCGGCAAATCCAACTACTCGGGGCTCGGCGGGCGCGCGCCCGTCTACCGCACCCTGCGCGAACTGGCCATGACCTACTTCGAGCACTATTTCAACCGGCGCCGCGAGCGGACCATGCGGCGGTATTCGCGGCCCGTCAACCTCGAACGGTTCGATCATTTGGAGTGGCGCACCTCGTTGGAACCGGTCTGGGCAATCCCCGAGCACCTCGCCCAAGTCTCCCATCACGACCTGTTGACCCGCCGCCAGGAGCGCAGTTTGACCCCCGTCACACGGCGCATGTACACAGCCGGAAAAATTGGGCTGGCAAGTTGAATTTACCGTCGGCAAGCGCAAACGTTCGGATTAAGGTGCGCTTATCACCTCAATCAGGTGTACTGGAGTAGGGTTGGCAGCATCGCTGCAAACGATTGCATCACGCTATACACTCGATTGGAGTGTAAAGTGCAAATGCAAGAATGATGCCAAAGCCGTTTCAGGCCGCGGCTCCTAAACCGTTCAGCGTCTACAATCGCCGTTTGACGCACAAAATAGTCAATTCGGGTACGCACGCGTGTTGACAATTGCATGAAGGCAGGTTTACCCTAAAGCGTCTACATCGGTAGCTAGAAAGACAACTTCAGCGAGGTGTACAGTGGGTCCGTGCTTGACCTTTCATATTGGGGAACGCGTTGTTTACCCGAACCAGGGTGTTGGAACGATTGAGAACATCAGTACCCGGTTTTTCGGCTCCCAGATGGAGAGATTTTACCTGCTCCGTCTTGCATCCAACAGCATGACCATCATGGTGCCTTTCTCCCACGTCGGCGACGTGGGACTGAGAAAGGTGACCCGCGGCAGTGAGATTAAGAAGGTTCTCGAGTACCTGGCGACAGGCAAGGCCCGTAAAATGGCCGACTGGAAGAACCGGTTCAAGGAAAACTCGGAAAAGATGCGTTGCGGCAGCATCTTTGAAGTGGCCGAGGTCCTGAAAATCCTTCTCCTGCAGCAAAAAGAAAAGACGCTCTCGTTCCGCGAGAAAAAGATGCTCGACCGCGCGCGTCAGATGATGATTTCCGAAGTCTCAACCTCGCTGGTCGTCTCGCACGCCCAGTCGATTGAAACGATTGCGAAGTCGCTGCAGCGGGCCGGGCTGAATATGCCCGAGCCGATGTAACAGAATCCGAAACACGAATTGCTTGAACCCCGCTTTGCTCCGGCAGAGCGGGGTTTTCGCTTTGAGGGCGCCCCCCCACCGCATTGCGCCGCCGGCGTGCTACGCCCACCGCATTACCCCGCGCCGCGCGCTCCCCCCCTCGCATCGCGCCGCCCGCGGGATACGCCATCCGCATTGCCCCGCGCGGTCCGTTAGTCCACACCGCATTACCTCGCGCTCGCGCGCTCCCCCCTCGCATCGCCCCGCCCGCGAGATACCAAACCGCCGTCGCCTGATATTCTGGCTTCTAATGAAAATCACCGGCGTGGAGACAATTCGCTACCGCCGCGGCATCCGCGTCCACGCGGGCGAAATCGACTGGCTCTGGGTCCGTGTCTACACCGACGGCGGCCTCGTCGGCCTCGGCGAAACCTATCCGTGCGCCGGGCCGGAGTCTTCGGCCGTGCTCGAATGCTTCGCGCCCAGAATGCTCGGCCGCAATCCCATGGAAATCGACCGGCTGTGGGCCGACCTCTTCCAGGCCGTCTCCTACCACGGTTGGGCCGGCGCCGAGATGCGCGCCCTCAGCGCCATCGACCTCGCGCTATGGGACCTCGCGGGCAAGGCGCTCCACACCCCTGTCTATCAGTTGCTCGGCGGCGCCTGCCGCGACTCGATCCCGATCTACAACACCTGCTACGACCACGTCGATTTCCTCACCGAACCCGTCCGTCTGGCCCGCGAACTGGCCGCATCCGGCATCCATGCCATAAAAATCTGGCCCTTCGACGCGATTGCCCTCCGGAACCGCGGCCATTCCCGCTCGGCCGACGGACTGCGCCAGGGGCTGGAGCCGCGCCGGCCCCTCCGGCCGGGGTTGGGCGATTCGGCGGACGTCGCCATGCAGTCTCCCGGCCACTGGGGCCTGCCTCGCC